>JAFMBH010000206.1 GCA_017858735.1 Bacteroidota bacterium | reverse complement strand
CCGTCAACCTACGCTCTTTTCTAGAAAAACAAAGTTACTATCCCTGCCATAGAATTTACAACGGTCTGCCTAAACCTTTTGATCATGCTTTGGTCTAATATAAAAACACTGTAAATGCGACCATTTTTCATTCTAATCACAGCATTCATCCTTTTGCAGCCATTAAATGCTCAATCCCTTTATTTCCCACCAGCAACGGGAAGCACCTGGGATACTATTTCGCCAAAAACGCTGGGGTATTGTCAAACGAACATTGACCGCTTGTACGAATTCTTAGAGGCAAACAACACCCGGGCATTTATATTACTCAAAAACGGCAAAATTGTACTCGAAAAATATTTTGGTACCCATACCCAGTTAACTCCCTGGCAATGGGCTTCGGCAGGTAAAACCATAACTGCCTTTATGGTGGGTATGGCGCAACAGGAGGGGTATTTGTCCATTGATGACACCACTTCAACTTATCTGGGCAAAGGATGGACAGATTGTACGCCAAAACAAGAGGAAAAGATTACTATAAAACACCAGCTAACCATGACTTCCGGACTTGATGACAAGGTGCAGGATCATTTTTGCACCCTTGACACTTGCTTAATTTACAAAGCAGATGTGGGAACCCGATGGGCATATCACAACGGACCCTATACATTGCTGGACAAAGTTATGGAAAAGGCTACCGGACAAACGCTGAACAGTTACACCACGCAAAAATTAAAAACCCCGATAGGAATGACCGGCTCGTTTATTCCATTTGGTTATAATAATGTATATTTTAGTACGGCCAGAAGTATGGCAAGATTTGGATTGTTGATTTTAAATAAGGGAAAATGGGGTGGAAACCAGATTATGACAGACAGTACTTATTTTAACCAAATGGTAAATCCTTCGCAAACCATCAATAAGTCTTACGGTTATTTATGGTGGTTGAATGGAAAGCAGTCCTATATGCTACCGACCTCACAAACGGTATTTCCAGGTTTTTTAAATCCTAATGCACCTGCTGATATGTTTGTAGCTATGGGCAGAGATGGCCAGTTTTTAAACGTAATTCCAAGTCAGCAGATGGTCATGATAAGAATGGGTGAAGCGCCGGATAATCTTCCGGTGCCATTGTTACTTAATGACAACATCTGGAAATATGTAAATGAATTGCAATGTATCACAACAGCAACGGAAAATGAATTTTATAAGGAAACGGTTGTGCAGATTTTCCCTAATCCGGCCAGTGATATGATCGTGATAGCATCGGAACAATCCATTGAAAAAGTGGAAATCCTTAATATTCATGGCCAAATATTAAATGCAGTAACCAGCGCATCGAAGGAAGTAAGCATGTCCATTGGAGAAATGCAAAAGGGAATTTATATCGTACAGGCAAAAATGACAGACGGCAGAAGATGGACTGGAAGATTTGTTAAACAATAAGGCTGTTTTTTAGATTGTTAAAACAAAAAAATATTTATGTCGACGGTAGAAAAATGCTTTACGTTGTTATTAGTCTTACTGACGACGGCAATACAGGGTCAAACCACTGAGCCAAAACGAAGCGAGCGATATGCCAAAGCTTATGAAAAATATCTTGGTGCTGCTTGCCCGGTTCCCAAAGACAGTATCCAACATTTCGTTTATTTTGCCAGAGACAGGGAATTAATAAAGGATCATCCTTTACTTTCCCATCCCATGTTCAAGGGCGCGCAAATCATGTACTCATGGCGTGAATTAGAGCCCGAGAAAGGAAAATATGATTTTACAATACTGAGAGAGGACTTGGAGTATCTCAAAAGCTATCGTAAAAGACTATTTATTCAGCTTCAGGATGTTACGTTTAACATTAAGTATAAGGCGGTTCCTGATTATTTATTGACTGAGGAATATGATGGTGGTGTGGTCATGCAGTACAATGATGATGATAGTCCGGGAGGTTGGGTTGCCCAACGATGGAATAAGACAGTGAGGGCACAATTTTCCTTGCTTCTTCAAGCGTTAGGAAAAGAATTTGACGGGAAAATAGAAGGGATAAATCTTCAGGAAACTTCAATTGGAGTGAGAGATTCAGTTTTTTCTGAACTGGAATATGTTGTTGCATTGAAAGAGAATATGCTTTCCTTAAAGAAGAGTTTCCCTACGTCAACGACCATGATTTATGCAAATTTCATTCCCGGTGAATGGCTACCCGGTGATGATAAAGGCTACCTGCGCGGCATTTATCAATATGGGGAACAAATAGGGGTTGGACTTGGTGGCCCCGATTTAATGGTTAAAAGAAAAGGACAACTAAATCATGCCCTTGCTATGATGCATGAGGGCCAATACACTGTTCCTCTTGGCATTGCAGTTCAAGACGGCAATTACATTGGTGAGACAGGCGACATTGATAATGAAAAAAAGAATAGCACCCACCATAGTATTGTTCCACTATTGCATGCCTTCGCCAAAGATTTCCTGAAGATAAATTATATGTTTTGGGTTGACCAGGAACCTTATTTTAAAACGGATGTGCTGACTTGTTTTTCGAGGGAATGAGATTGAGATAAGTCCGGAATCGGGCTACATATTATGATAAATAATCATTTGTTTAAGTGTCAGTGAATTAATTACAGGCGCACATTTTATCCTCTGGGGAGTTTGTAATCAATAGGTCA
>JAFMBH010000091.1 GCA_017858735.1 Bacteroidota bacterium | reverse complement strand
GAATTATTATTAAATAAGAAAGGCAATTTATTATTTGTTGCCAATTCGCAGGATAATTCTGTTTCTGTTATCAATACGAAAAATAACAAAATACTGGAGACCTTAAACGCTTCTTTGTTTCCTAAATCACCAAGCGGTTCCACCAGTAATGGTATAGCTTTAAGTGAAGATGAAAAAACACTTTATATAGCTAATGCCGATAATAATTGCCTTGCAGTATTTGATGTAACGGTGTTGTCCAAGAGTAAATCGAAAGGATTCATACCAGTAGGCTGGTATCCAACGAATGTGAAAATAGTAGGTAAAAACATTTATGTAATCAATGGAAAAGGATTATCATCGTATGCAAATCCTTATGGCCCCAATCCGGTAAATAAAGCACAAGTAGTACGTAATCAAATGGGTGACAGCACTAAACCTGCAACCGTACAATATATTGCAGCGATGTTTAGGGGAACCTTAAGTATCATTCCTGAGCCAGAGGCGGCAACTTTAGCAGTATATTCTGAGGCGGTTTATAAAAATTCACCTTATTCTAAAGAAAAAGAATTATTGGCAGAGGGTGAAGAAGGAAATCCCATTCCCATGAAAGTAGGAGATAAATCGCCAATCAAATATGTGTTTTATATCGTTAAGGAAAACAGGACTTATGACCAGGTCTTGTCAGACATAAAAGGCGGAAATGGTGACACCAGCCTGTTGCTTTTTGGAGAATCAATAACGCCTAACCAACATAAGATTGCAAGGGATTATGTTTTACTTGATAATTTTTATGTAGATGCGGAAGTGAGCGCTGATGGTCATAACTGGAGTATGGGTGCTTATGCAAATGATTATGTGGAGAAGAACTGGCCTGCATCGTATGGTAGTAAAGGTGGAACAACGGGTTCTTCGGGTACCCTTAAAATTGGAAATAATAAAGATGGTTTTATCTGGGACCTTTGCGCAAGAAACAACGTAAGCTTTCGGTCTTATGGTGAATTTACGGCAGATTTGATGGGAACCAAATCTAGATTAGATGTCTTGAATGGTCACTTGGCCTATTTTGCATCTTATAATTTAAGTATCAGGGATACCACCCGTTATTATCAATGGAAAAAAGATTTTGATTCTCTTATCACTAATAATGCTGTACCTAATTTTTCAACTATCCGTTTGGGAAATGATCATACAGAGGGAATGCGTGCCGGAAGACCAACACCTTATGCACATGTAGCAGACAATGATTTAGCGGTTGGAATGTTGATAGACCATTTAAGCAAAAGCCCTATTTGGAAAGAATCGGCGGTATTCATCTTAGAAGATGATGCTCAAAATGGTCCAGATCATGTGGATGCCCACCGAAGTACTGCTTATTTGATCAGCCCTTATGTAAAACGAAATTATGTGGATCATACCATGTACACCACATCGGGCATGTTGCGAACCATGGAACTGATATTGGGATTACCACCAATGACCCAATATGACGCAGGAGCAACCCCAATGTGGCGGTCTTTTACAAATACTCCTGATTTCACTCCTTTCAATCATTTACCATCAAATGTCAATCTAAACGATAAAAATCCTGCAAATCCAGGTATTTCTGCCGTTTCGAAATTATCGGAAAAATTTGATTGGAGCAGAGAAGATAAGGTTCCGGATTTGGTAATGAACGAAATCCTTTGGCAGGGTATTAAAGGTAAACCGGCACCTTCCCCTGTTCGTGCCGCTTTTTTAAAGATAAATGAAAAGGAAGAAAAAGGAGAAAAGGAGTAGTATATTTACTTGTTTTAAAAGCTATTTTAGGACAATGACACCACAAAAAGCTGTATTTTTCAGATGATGAAAAATACAGCTTTTTGAATATTGATTGTAGGGGAAATGAAGAAAGAACATAATTCTGAAGAATTTGACAAACTCAAGTTCAAAGAACGAATAGCAGAACTGGAGAAACAACTCCAATCCGCTGAGATGAAAGCTATAGCTTTCTCTACCTTGGGTTTTAAATTAAATATTTGAAACGAACCAAAATTCAGCAATTTAGCAACTCCAAAATTTTATTATTTAAGAAATACTATTTTTCGGTCTTGGAATAATTACTTTGAATTGTTCCTCATCTACATCATTTATTAATTCAATATTGGGCTGTACTTCCAATAAACGCGTGATACCCGAACCAAAACCTCGGTAAATCATCCATTTGGAACCATAAGAAGTTAAAAGATTATTGCGTATCACTGCGTTCCCAAGTTTAATATTTTCAATTGAAAGACTATTAGGTAAGGCTCCGGGACTTATTATTTCAATCCGATGATCAAAAATCATAACACGAACTGGTACATTTTTTGAATAATCTCTATGAATTAATGCATTTTGCAATAATTCCTCTAAAGCAATCAAAGAAATTTCAAGTTGGCCAACCGAATTAAAATTTTGACCCGCCTGAACATAAAGCAAATTGGTAGTAAAAAACCTCAAGGTCTCTTCAAATAGCTGAGGTATAGTCCCTTCTATATCCTGGCTACTACGATAGGTGTTACCACCCACGCTATTTCCAACAAAAGAAACCGCTTTAACACAAAAGGAAGGCCTGTATTTTTGAGGATTTTTAGCGAAAAATAGTAGCCCGCCCAGTGTAAGCTGACCCTCTCTCATAATATTTAAATTATTCAATAGTTTCTCCGACATATCAAAATCTATCTCACTTTCTCGTTTATGTATCCGAGTAAGATAATATGAAACTTTAGACATATCAATGTCAGCGATAGTCGTTTGTGGAACAATCATCTCATCAAGATACAAAAGGCCACTTTGCTGAAATAACCGAATCAATTCGTTATTGTCAGTTAATCTTCTTTTATCGGAACCCTGTTTTATCCACACAGCTCCATTTTTATCCTTATATGGTTTAGAGATACCTTCTGATATTTCTACGACTAATATTTTTTTAACCGATTCCACATCCTCTGAAACATTTATGACTTCAGTAAATATAAACACCTGAGGCTTAATCATATCGTTAGCAATATTTGCTAAAAGTTGATTATATCTTCGAATCTGATCGGCATTCAGACCTATCAATTCACCTGTTTTATCTTCAACACCAATAAATATTTTGCCCCCCTTTGCATTTGAAAAGGCGATTAGTTCAGCTGCCATGGCATCGTTACTATCTAATTCCCTTTTAAATTGCACCTTACTGGTTTCGCCGGAACTAATAATATCTACTAATTCTATGATGTTCATTTTACCTATTTTGATTGCTAAATTTACCTCTTTTTTTTGAACATAACTTGTGCTAAAATAGGTTGATACAAAAAAGTTTGTTAACAAGAATATTTGTAACACCTTTCTTTTGTTAACATTTTGAAGTCCACCATGCCAATAACTTTCAGGCTATAAATCTACAATATATATAAATTTTCACACAAAAAGTTAGTAAATTACATATTACTGGAAATATAAAATTAACCAAGTTTTAGGGGAAAGAGGTTTATGTGTTTACATGGCATCCATCAAAATTTATACTAACTTTGGAAGATTGGTAAAAGGCATCTTACCTATTTTTATGATCGACATTGCTAAAATATCAGAAATATTACATAACTCGCCCAGCATTGAACTGCTTCGGTTGCGAAACCGGGAGGCGATTCTCGTTTTCCTTGTTAACACTTTTTCTAACCAACAAGGAGCTATTTCATCAGAACATATTCATACCAGATTAGCTGATTTTCTTGCCTTCCAACTCATTGAAAAGGACGAAGACAGTGACGTTGAAGCACAAGATTCTTATGATATTAAAGCGAAGAAATACATCCAAAACTGGACAAACAAAGGATTTCTAACGAACTACCAGGACGAAAGAGGTGAGGTTTTTTATGAACTCTCTTCCCATTCAAGCAAAACGATAGATTGGCTTTCCAGCCTGAAAAAAGAGGAATATGTTGGTACAGAATCTAAATTCAAGAATATATTTTACTTATTAAAGGAATTGGTGGAATTTACCAATGACGATGCTGAAAAAAGGATTCAACTACTGGAGGATAAAAAACGCGAGATTGAGCAGCAAATTCAACGATTAAAAACAGGGGAAGATGTGAAGGTTTTTGAGGAATTTGAAATTATTCCAAGGTTTAACCAACTCAACCAGTCAGCGAAAGAACTTCTGTCCGATTTTAAAGAAGTTGAGGATAATTTCAAGGAAATCACGAAAGGCATTTACCAAAAACATGCCGACGGAAAACTATCAAAAAGCGATATCCTTGAATTTACTTTCGAGGCATTGGACGAACTAAAAGAAAGCCAGCAGGGCAAAAGTTTTTATGCTTTTTGGTCTTTCTTATTAAATCCAACGCTTCAATTGGAATGGGATAGCCTTACCAAAGAACTTTATGCGACACTCGAAGTTAAGGGTATTCCCATTAAAGACCTTTTTCTTAAAAGTATGAAAAATCATTTGTGGACTTCCGGACAACGCGTTTATAAGGCAAATGGCAAGATGGCTGAAAAACTGAGCCGTATTATAAGAGAAAAGGAAGCATCGAAATCTGAAATCACAAAAAATGTCATCCTGGAAATCAAGAAATTATTGCTGGATGTCGGTAAAGCAAATATACGCCCGGAATTAACCGTTGAACTAGAATCTGACCTTGAGATAAGCATTCCATTTGAAAGAAAGCTTACCTTTGAACAATCAGAAACACAATCTTATATTGCCAAACCGACGTTGGCAGACGATAATTTTACCAACGCCAATCATTTAACCAAACTATTTACCCAATCAAATATAGACAAAACCATACTTAGAAAAAGAATAAGTGATATATTGAGAAATAAATCGCAGACCACCCTTTTTGAAGTCATTGAAAGTAACGGAGGCATAACCAAAGGATTACCAGAAGTATTCGGCTATATAGTCATAGCCAAAGAATTCAAATATACGATGAGTCCCGAAAAAACACAGCGGGTTTTATTTGACGTTGAGCAAAATAAATCCATACAAATTCCCGAAATTATTTTAAGCAAATGAACCAGTTAGAAAAAAATATAAAACCCTATTCAAAGGCTATAGTAAAGTTACTAAAAGCGCCAGTTGAAAGAAATTCATCCGTATGGAATGATGTAGTCAATTATCAACTGGAAATTCAAGAATTTATCAGCCAAATCGGACTGGAACTTATTGTGAAAAAAGAGGAAGGGTTTGCCTTTGTAAAGCAATTTGAAGACAGTGAGGGCAATACGCTTGGCTTAATTACAAGGCGACAGATTGGGTTTGAAACCTCCATTATTCTGGTGGTTCTTCGTCAGTCTCTGGAGGAATTCGACAACAATCCAACCCAATTTCAAGTGGCGGAAAAATTTATTACGGACACGGAAATTAAAGAGGAACTGGAGCTTTTCTTGCAGGAAGGCTACAATAGGCTCCGCTTTTTAAAAGATTTAGACAAATATATTAAAAATGTGGTCGAGCTTGGATACTTGAAAGAAATAAGCAAAAAAGACATTGAGACCAAATATCAGATTCAAAGAATCATCAAAGAGAAGATAACCCTGGATATTTTACAGGAATTTAAAATCAAAATACAAGACTATGTTAAGTCTGTTTAGCACTAGCTCCGATAAGGCTGGATTTAGACTTCAATACATGGAGGTTTACAACTGGGGCACTTTCCATGAGCATATTTTCAAAATACATCCGAAGGGAAATAACTCCTTACTTACCGGAGCCAATGCCTCTGGAAAAAGTACTTATATTGATGCTCTTTTGACCCTACTTGTCCCAATAAAAAAAGATAGGTTTTACAATCAGTCCTCTGGCGTAGATAAAAAAGGAGACCGTACGGAGGAAACCTACGTATGTGGAAACTACGGCAACATACAAAAGGAAGGAGAATTGAGCACAACTTCCCAAACCTTGAGAGATAAATCAACCTATTCTGTCATTCTTGCTTCATTTTCCAATACAGACCAACGGAATATCACCCTTTTTCAAGTCAGGTGGTTTTCCAATGGAGAATTGAGAAGGTCTTTTGGTATCGCGCACCTTCCTCTTAAGATTGACATAGATTTTAGTGATTTTGATAGTAAGGGACTTTGGAAAAAACGACTGGAAAAAACCTATAATGCCAGTAGCGCCAGAAAAAAAATTGAATTTTTAGATGGTCCTACCGTCTATGCGGAAAGAATAGCTCACTTGTTTGGCATGCGTTCCACGAAAGCGCTGAGCCTATTTAACCAAGTGGTCGGTGTTAAGGTATTAGACGAGCTCGATGATTTTATCCGTACTAACATGCTCGACGAGCTCGATGCAGAAACTGAATACATTCAACTGAAAGAGAGTTTTCTGACTCTGATGGACGCTAAAACCAACATTGAAAAAGCCAAAGAACAGATAGCGCAACTGACCCCGATTAATGAAATAGCTAATAAACTCAAGGACTTTCAAGACCAATCGGCTAAATTAACTGCATCGAAAGAGATTTCCGTGTATTGGTTTGCCAATAAGAAAGTGGAACTTGCTGAAAAAGAACTGATCACTCATGCTGAAAAACTAGACTTACTTCAAACGGAACGAAAAGAATTGAAAATTAAAGAAGATACCCTAAAACAGGAGGAACGAACTTTATCTATTTCCATAGAAAGTGATGAGGTTGGTGGTAAAATAAAGGATCTTGAGAAGGAAATAAAAAATTTAACCGGGCAGAAAGAATCAAGGAGCAAAAAACTTGACCAATACAATCTGATTGCTAAAAATATTGAGTTACATACCAATCCAGGAGAAGAATTATTTAAGGAAAATAGAGCCAGAGCCGCTGAGAAAAAAACGGAACTTGAAAATATCAGATTGGAGCACGATGAAAAGCTCAGATTATCCAAAAACAAGAGAGAGACCCTGTCAAAACAGATGGCTGACTGCACTGAAACAATCAAGGCGCTTCAGAAAAATAAAAATAATATTGCGGGACGGGAAGCCGAATTACGGGATGATATTTTAGCCCATATTGGCGCAACGAAAGAGGAAATCCCCTTTGTCGGAGAACTTTTAAAGGTGAAGGAAGACGAAAATGAATGGGAACTTTCCATAGAAAAGATTCTTCATCATTTTGCCCTGCGTCTCATTGTTCCCGAAAAATATTACCATCAGGTAAACGATTATGTGAATGGGACCAATCTGAAAGGAAGAATCACCTATCAAAGATTCAAGGGATTCACCTCTTTGGCAAATATGGTTCATAAAAATATCCCATCCAATGCTCTGGTCAACAAATTAGCATTCAAACCCAAAAGTATATATGGAGATTGGCTTGAAGATAGTATTACCAATCAATACAACTATGCTTGTGTGAGCGATTTAAAAGAATTTAATCTATATGACGAAAAAGCCGTAACGAAGGAGGGACTCATCAAATTGGGTAAAGGAAAACACGAAAAAGACGACAGACCTCATATTTCAAAGAAGGAAAACTATGTTTTGGGGTGGGATAATAAGGAGAAGATCAGACTCCTGCAAAACGAATGGAAAAATTTGCAGGAAAAAGAAAAATCTGCCCAAACGGAGATTCTCCAGATAGAACAAGCGATTAAAATCCTTGAAAGTCAGAAAGAATCTTTTGCAGATCTTTTTAAGCAATTCACAAATTTTGATGACATAGACTGGAAGACATTTGCAGAACAAATACAGGAAAAAGAGGAACAAAAAACAGTTCTTGAAAAAACAAATAATCGGGTTCAGGCGCTTCAAAGTCAGTTGGAAGAAGTCAAACGAAAATTAGAACAACTTTCCAATGTTACTTTACAAAATAAAGAGCGCGAAATCTTCCAATTACTAAATGAAATTGAAGTTATTCAAAAGGAATTAGTCGAAAATAAGACGCTTGTTGAACCCTTTGGCTACCTCGATACTTCTGATTTTATCCGTCAGAATCCTGCAATAGCCAGTTTAACCTTTTCCAATTTTAAGACTATTCAACATACATTTCAAAAAGAGCTGACAGGAAAACTTGCTGAACTTGATCAAAACAAGCGGGCAAACGAGGACGAGGTAAAGATAAAAATCAATTCCTTCAAACAACCTTCTCCGGAAATAACTAACAAATTCAAAGATTGGCGTTCCGATGTCAGCCGCCTGCCCGAGTCCACTCATCTGGCATTCATTGGTGAATATCAAATGCTTTACAAACAGTTGGTGAACGATAATCTGCCAAAATTTGAAAAGAAATTCAATGAATATTTGCAGGAAACCATTACCAATAAAGTGGGAGATTTTCGAATGTTCTTCGAAAACTGGTCCGACTCCATCAAAGAGAATATTCGTCTTTTAAATGATTCCCTGAAGGGAATAGATTTTAGGGATAAAGACGTTAAAACCTATGTTCAACTGGTGGCTCCAAACCGGCTTAGCGATGAAGTAAAGGAATTCCGGACATTACTCAATCAGGCAATACCTAATATCCGCGAAATTGACGCTAGCATAGATGGGCGAAAAAATCATTTTTATAATCATATTGAACCGCTAATCAGTAAATTAGACAAGGAAGACTGGAGAAAGCGAGTGATGGATGTTCGTTCCTGGTTTAGCTATAAAGCGGAAGAATTTTCCAAAGAGACGAATGCTAAGTATAGCACCTATGAAAATTTGGGGCAACTTTCAGGCGGAGAAAAAGCACAGTTGACCTATACTATTTTAGGCTCCGCCATAGCTTACCAGTTTGGATTAACTAAAGAAGGCTTGCAGAGTAATTCCTTCCGGTTCATTGCTATTGACGAGGCATTTAAAGCACAAGACGAGGATAAGGCAAGATATTTGATTACCCTTTGCAGGCAACTACACCTCCAGTTATTGGTTGTTACGCCCAGCGATAATATCCATATTGTGGAAAATGATATTTCCTTTGTACACTTTGTGGAACGAAAAGAAGAAAAATATTCCTGGCTTTATGACATGCCCATAGAACAGTTTAAAGAAGAAAAAGCAAAATTTGCACGTCAATGATTACCCCAGAAGAAATAAAAAGTAAAACTGGTAAAAAATATCTCTCTTTCCTTTCATCGTGGATGGAGGGGAAGCCATTCGAGAAATTGGTTATTCGAGGCGATAAAACGTATGCAAAAGCATCTTTATCTGAATTTGAAAAGGAAATATTGCTATTAATCAGTCAATCCAGGGTAAAAAAGGGATATGGTTACACGTTAGATTTTCAGCAGGTAAAAACGAAATATTTAGGAACTCAGGACTTACCAACCACTATTTATTTTGATACCGAGCAAGATTTATTGAGATATTTAGGTAAAGAAAAGGAAGTCGTTCAGTTTAGGGAGAATCAGGAAAAAATCATCTCTACTTTTCCAGCACTAAAAGAGTGGACCATTCAAAACCCCTCCAAAATAATCCAACATCCGGCAGAATGGGATAATTTATTAAAAGTCTGCCAGTACTTCAAGCAAAACCCCGCGCCGAATCTTTACCTTCGGGAATTACCTGTCCAGGTGCACACAAAATTTATCGAAAGACACCAATCTATCTTGGCTGAACTATTGGACAAGCTTATTCCTGAACATATAAATCATCAGGAAAAAGTATTTGAGAAGCGGTTTAATCTGAAAATGAGCGAAAAATTAGTGCGATTTAAAATACTTGACAAAGAGATAAGTCGGGTATTTTTTTCCAGTCTTGACGATATCTCAATACCTGTTAGCCAATTTGAAAAATTGAAGCTGCCTATCGAAAAAGTAATTATCGTAGAGAACAAAACAACCCTTTACACTACTTTGACCTTACCTAAAATGGATAAGGCGATGGCTATATTTGGCAGTGGCTATAGTGTTAGCCAACTTAAGCGAGCCGTATGGTTAAAAAACATAGAACTCCTTTACTGGGGAGATATTGACGTACAAGGCTTCGAGATATTATCTCAGTTCAGGAGTTATTTTCCTCAAACTAAGAGTATTTTAATGGATAAGGCCACCTTTGACCTCTACTTTGAAGACGATATAGGTACCCCGAGCCATATTTCTGTCCAACTAAATCTGACAGCGGCTGAGCAAGAACTTTACACCCTGTTAAGGGCTAATCAATGGCGGCTTGAACAAGAAAAGATTCCTTTGGGCTATGTGAATGACTGGTTGGGGAATCAGGAAGCTTAGCGGGGAACGCTTGTCTCTTATCGACAAAAAATCATTTCACCTCATGATTTCCAATTTCCTTACCCATACTCCCTTTTCAGTCTTGATTTGCAGAAAATACAATCCGGAATGTATATGATTCAGGGGAAGTCTGATGCTTTCACCTGCAATTATACCCTTGATATTCTTGGTCAATAACTGCTGTCCGTTTAAGCCAATCAATTGCAGCGTTAAATTTTCCGACATAGCGCCCATCGACAATATGTCCACATAATCTGATGCGGGATTCGGGGAAATTTCAAATACCCCGGCGGGTAATATGGATGGAACACTCGTATATGCCTGACAGTCTGAAAAATATTTTTTTATGTAAGACCTTTGTGTGGCATTTGTTCCATGCATCGCATTCCCCTTCAGGTGCACTACATCTCCTGATAGATAGGAAAATTCAGTAATCGATGGATCTCCCATGTTTACACCCGTCGCTAATATATTGTTTGTGTGTCCTTTATATTTCGCAATAGTCAATGCGGCCGTTTCCGCTGCTAAAAAGCTCACTCCTACCACTGAGGTACCTCCCAAATATGGAATCAGATTATCGTTATCATTACTAATACTTAAATATTTTCTAGATTTTAAAGGGGTGGCCAATACATTGTATCCGCAAAAAGAACCAGATGGGTCCGTAGTATTTCCCGGCTTATAAAAATTCCCTGAATGATATTGAGGTTCATTCAAATGAGAAACGATAGCACAAATGATATCAATACCAGGATTTGTATTCTCAATAAATACCCGATTGGCAAGCCCTGCACCATTTGACGAACCTAAAATCCTGATTTTATTTGGATTGACATTTGTATAGCCTTGAAGGTTATTTACCAAATCTTGAATCATTTCCACATCAGGCGCGTCACTGTTTTCAGCGCAGATATTCCAGCTATTCTGATAACCACTGGGAGCCACCAGAATATGACACGACAAAGTAGATAAAAACTGGTTCACCATCCCTGATCCATTTCCCCCGTTACCGTGAAGCAAAATACAAACAGGAAAGCCACCCTGAGGGACGGCCCCTGTTGGAACAAAAATATTCATAGGGTAAGTATATCCATTAGGTTGTTGTGACCACGTTTTCTTGATAATTATACTTGTGGACGACGTCAAATTGCTTGAAGTTACCGTATTATTATTGTTAGTATTATTACTACTTGTCTTAAAACTAACTTCATTGCCATAAGCTGTCCCCGCACTATTTGTCGCGTAAGCACGGACAAAATAAGTAGTGTTGGGCGAAAGAGATGTCAGAGAAGAGGAAAATGTGCCCGTTCCAGTCCCATTTGACGTCTTCGTCGATAGTGATATTACAGGTGTCGGATTGGTGGACCATACTACACCGCGGGCAGTCACCGTTGCCCCTCCGTCTGCACTCACATTTCCCCCGGAAGTGGCAGTCGTAGTGCCTAAATTACTCATGGTAGAGGTAGTAATTGTGGGAATTTGAGAGGTAACGGAACCATAAAAAAAGAAGAAAAAGAAAAGGGATGCTTGTTCGTCATTTACCCCTTCGTAATAGCCCAATGTAGAACGACTGCTATTCATAATTCTACCAGTTTCCCAATAACCGATAGTAGAACGGGAGCTATTCGTAACCCGTCCATTGTCGAGATATCCAATGGTTGAACGGGAGCTATTCATTACCCGTCCATTTGCAAAATAACCGATAGTTGATCGAGAACTATTCGTTATTCTTTCACCATCGATATAACCAAGGGTAGAGCGATTGCTCCCCATGACCCTACCATTTTCAATATATCCGATGGTTGAACGGGAACTATTTGTTAATCGTTGTGCATTTAAACCAATTACATTCAAACAAATAATAAAGGTTAAAATAAATATTTTCATCTTCTTAGATTAAGTAATAGGTAAAGTTTGAACGATAAAATCATTGAAAATCTTATGTTTCCATCTTAGGGTAAAGATAGGGAATAAATTTCTTTGTACATCGGATGCGAAAAAAATTCCTCTGTTGCTATCTGTGAAATATAAATTGGGATTGGACCATTTAATAATAATCATTTAAAATTTAAGTATCTCCATTTCCGTGAAATGCATTATTTTTTAGATTTGATACTGCATACAACGGAATCACTTTAACTTTTTCAAATTCGGAAAAATTTTCTAAAG
>JAFMBH010000024.1 GCA_017858735.1 Bacteroidota bacterium | reverse complement strand
TACCATTTGGTCCCTGGCGGGAAAATTTCCTATAAACATGCGACCCCTCCGGGGTCGATTTTCATAATATCCTGATCCCGGAGGGGTCACATGTCTCTTGCTATTTGGTCCCTGGCGGCACAAAATGTTTTATTGTTCCTTTTGGTCCCTGGCGGGATAAATGTTTTACTGTTTTTAAATATTTCTTTGACGCATAACCTCATATAAAATGACGCCTGCGGCGACAGAAACATTCAGGGAATTTATTTCTCCTTGTTGTGGAATGATAAATTTCTGATCGGCTGCTTTAATTAAACTTGGGTGAACTCCATTGCCTTCAGCGCCGAGAATAATGGCAGTAGGTTCGTTCCAATTACATTGTTCTACCGTTTTTTCGCCCTTTAAATCGCTGACGCTTACGATTATTCCCATCTCCTGTAAATAGGTAATGGTATTTGCAAGACTATTTTCTCTACAAATGGGGATTCTGGTAAGTGCGCCTGCTGATGTTTTTATTGCGTCTCCATTTATAGGTGCGGTACCCCGCATACCAAGTATGATGCCGTCGGCTCCTAATACTTCAGCTGATCTGGCTATAGCACCAATATTTCTAACATCGGTAATACTATCTAATATGAGAAAAACTGGATTTTCCTTTTTCTCAAGAATTTCGGGAAGTAAACTATCTATATTCTGATAGGAAATTGGTGAAGTATAGGCGATAATCCCCTGATGATTTCCAGAAACTACCCTATTCATCCTCTCTTTTGGCACAACCTGAAGCGGAATTTCATGGTCCCGGCATAAGTGCCTGATTTCTTTTTCTAACTCTCCCCGCAACCCTTGTTGAAATAGTATCTTTTCAATTGTTTTTCCAGATTCAACAGCCTCTAAGATGGGGTGTCTTCCATAAATAATGGATACCTCATTGTCTTCCATAAACTTTTTTAATTTTTTCCGACGGTAATTAATTATAATTTCCCCAAAGGTATCTAAAAATTGAATTATTTTTAGATACTAACCTTTAATCAGGTATGCTACCCATAATGGATATCTTATGTTAATTAGTTAATATTTTAATCCATTGATTTTCTTGCTTCACTGTCAGGATTATTTTGAAGAAGACATAAGTCATCTAATATCATAGTTTCACCTTTTTCAGCAGAGTAAGGCAGCCATTCTGGTAAACCTCCTCCATTTGGATTTCCAGTTTTAACAAATTGAATGAATGAATTAGCCATTTTTGTAGATAGTGCTCTAGGGCGTTTTCCTCCTCCAGTATGGGTAAACATAAGATCGGTATTATAAAACCAAAAGCAGATATCAATACAATGGAAAGCTCTCATTCTACCGTCAAATAAAGGTGGTTGCCAACCAAACCAGGATACATAAACAGGTGCCTTACCATTTTTTGATTTTGCGTCTGCCGTGGCCACTGCATTTTTTCTATTGGATAAAATGAGTGCCCATATTTCAACGGGAGAAGCCGTTGGGAATTGTTTTCTGTAAGCGGATACAATAAGGCTGGATTTTTCACCAAATCTGGCCGATATTTTTTCGGTTATTTCTTCCCAGGTTACCTTCTCCAGACTAGCGTCAGAACGGGAAGGTGTCCATTCATGAAAAGTAGTATTAATCATTAAAGGAATATTTTCCGACATTCCTCCTGTGAAAAAAGGTTCACTTGAAAGATGAATTCCATCAGAAACAGGTGAAAAACCTTCTCTTTGAATCCCCATTTTTTTTGCTTCATCCGAAAATTTTGCAACGGTTCTATTGGCAATTTGAATAAATTCAAGCCAGGGCATTTGCTGCAATTTTTCAAATTCACCTATTTTGAAGCCAGCTTCTTCCAATACCTTTGCACCTAATTTTTCCGCATAATCTTTATTTACCCCTATCAAAGAACTACCACTTAAAGCGACGGCTTTATGGAAAAGTCCCTTTGCTGCTGGCATATTCATTAATGTGGTAACTTTTGCACCTCCGCCTGATTGTCCAATAATGGTTACATTATTCGGGTCACCGCCAAATTGGGCAATATTATTTTTTATCCATTCTAAGGAAGCAACCAAGTCTAAGTTACCTGCATTTCCAGAGGCTAAAGGGCCACCAACACTTGACAAGCAACAATAACCTAAAGCACCCAGGCGATGATTAACGGAGCAAAAAACAATATTTCCCATCCTTGACAGATTTTCCCCATGGTAACCGTCTTGTTCTATGCCATTTCCATTTACAAAGCCACCCCCGTGTAACCAGACTATAACAGGACGATTTGCTTTATCTAAAGCAGGTGTCCAAATATTTAGCTTGAGACAATCCTCAGATACATCGTCGTAATTCCAATGATCAACGAAGGATGAATATGCATTGGCATATCTTTTTTCCATTATTTGTGGAGCAGAATTACCCCACCAGATGGTCGGCTTTATATCGTTCCATGGTAAAGGTTTTTGTGGCGGCATAAATCTGTTTTTTCCACTGGTATCCGCTCCATAAGGGATGCCAAGAAATTGATGGATACCGCGTAAAATAAAACCGCGTACCTTCCCATATTCTGTTTGAGCAATAGCAATGTTATCGCCAATATGGAGTAATTGGTCCTCATCAATATTCAAATCATGAGGCTGGGTATCTCCAAGGGAAGTTTTTGGGACGGTCAATCCAATGGCGCCTGCGCCAAGTGTCTGGATAAAATTTCTGCGGGTTGCTTTCATAGTAAAGGAATTTTGGATGATTACAAGTTAACTAAAAAAATAATAATTCAATTAATAAAAATCCTTTTTGCGATTATTACGTTACTTTTATGAATAGGCAAAGATTATATTTTTTAAAATATAGCATAATGAAAATTTTAAGACAATTCACTTTATTTTTTCTTCTACTTCAGGGATGTATTCTTTTTGCTCAAAGTCCATTTGAAGTGGTTGATGACCTTGCGAAGGTTCGAAGTATAGCTTTAAAATGGCCATTAACGGCCTATGATTTAGGTTCATTATCTGTCCGGGATAAATATACGAGCGATCATAATGCGGTGGAACATTTATATGTACAGCAAGAACTGGATGGAATACCTATTGATAAAGCCATTTCTGGCTTTCATTTTAAAAGTGATGGTATATTAGCCTATGCCACCAATGGGTTTTTATCCAATCTAAAAGATAGAATTGTTTTGGGATCCCAATTCAATAAACCTGGAATAAATGCCGCTGATGCGGTCCGATTTGCCGCTATTGCATCGGGAATTTCGGCAGATGGCGTAAATTTAACATCACAGGGTAATAGCAAAGAAGGAAAATTTTTATTTTTTGAAAAAAGTTGGAGTAAATCAGAAATATCAGTTTTTTTAGTTTTTGTTCAAGAATTAAATGGTAAGTTAAAACTGGCATGGGAAGTACCATTGGATCATCCCAATTCACCAGATTATTGGGTGTATAAAATAGATGCTCATACTGGAAAGGTACTGTTGAAAGAAAATTATACTCTTTTTTGTAATCATGAGGAACATTCTAAAAAGTTACCTCAATCAAATAACAGAGAAAATACATCTGATTATCATTCTTTTAGCTTGCTAAATAAAGGTAGTTACAGAGTGTTCCCTTATTATTTGTCTTCCCCCTTAGAAGGGCAACGTGTATTACTGAATGATCCCTCAGATATGATTTCTTCTCCTTTTGGATGGCATGATACCAACGGAATACCTGGGGCAGAATATACTATCACGAGAGGAAATAATGTGTATGCATATTTAGATAGAGACGCGGATAATAGTCCCGACGAAAAAACCATTGAAGGGGGCTCCGGTCTTGTTTTTGATTTTCCATTTGATATCTCAAAAACACCTGACAATTATCAGGATGCGGCGGTGACACAGCTATTTTACATGAATAATTTTATGCATGATTTCACGTATAGGTACGGGTTCAATGAGGAAGCGGGGAATTTTCAACAAAACCTATACGGAAAATCTGGTAAAGCAGGGGATCCTGTAAAAGCGGAGGGTCAGGATGCCAGTGGATTTAATAACGCCAATTTTTCAACGCCGCCCGATGGTGCCAGTGGACGAATGCAAATGTATTTATGGATGCCCGGTGAGGGTAAAGTGTTTACAGTGAATATGCCAGCGAATTTAGCTACTACCTACAATGTTGGCCTGGCTACTTTCGGCCCTATCATTAGTAGTAATCCTATTACTGGTATTTTAATTGTTGCGCAAGACTCAGTTTCATCTGCATTGGCTTGTGGGACATTGACTAATGCTGCGGCTATAAGAGGTAAAATACTGGTCGTTGATCGCGGTACCTGTAAGTTTAAAGAAAAGGTAATTAAAGCTGAAGAGGCTGGAGCACTGGCTGTTCTGGTAGTAAATACGTCAAATGATATTATAACAATGGGTAGTGATGGTACTGCTCCTTTGCCTAAGATTCCGGTGGTGATGTTACCCTCTTCAAGTGGTAATGCCATAAAAAATGCTTTGAAATCAGGACAAACTGTTAGGGCTACATTACAAGCTAATGCCAATGATATTGTCATAAGAGATGCTAATTTTGATAATGGAATTGTTGCTCATGAATATGGCCATGGTATTTCTAACAGACTAACTGGTGGTCCATCTTTTACAAGTTGCCTTAATAATGATGAACAAATGGGGGAAGGATGGAGCGACTTTTTTACAATGGTCACTGCAACTAAACCAGGGGATAACGGGAAAAAAGGCATTCCCATCGGTGATTATTCTGATAATAATTCAAAGGGAATTAGAAGACAAACCTATTCTACTGATTTTTCAATAAATAATCAAACCTATGATGACGTCATTGGTACCACGGCACCGCATCCATTAGGAGAAGTGTGGGCCTCAACGCTTTGGGATTTATATTGGAAAATGGCGGATAAATATGGCTTTGACCCCGATATTGTAAATGGAAAAGGGGGGAATAATAAAGCGATTCAACTGGTTATGGATGGTATGAAGTTGCAAAATTGTAATCCTGGATTTTTAGATGGTCGGGATGCTATTTTTGCCGCTGATATCATCAATAATAAAGGTGAAAATGAATGTTTACTTTGGGAGGTTTTTGCCAGAAGGGGACTTGGCCATAATGCTAAACAAGGCTCCACAACCAATAGAAATGATAATACTCAAAGCTTTGATCTGCTCCCTAGTTGTCTTAAAACATTGAAAATTGAAAAGGAAATATCACCTAAATTAATTCAACCAGGAGATACCCTTACAGTTAAAATAACCCTGGTTAACCATCAGCTGAAAGCAGCAAATAATCTTAAATTTAAAGATTTTATTCCTCAGGGTTGTACTTATATTACGGGTAGTCTTCAGGGGGGAAGAAGTGTTATTTTACAGGGTGATGTTCTAACTTTTTCAACATCGGACCTAAATATAAACGAATCGTTAGTCCTTTTTTATAAAATGATAACCAATAACGTAAAGTTTTCAAAAAGATTATTTTTAGATGAACTGGAGGGTGGCGAAGGAAATTGGTTGACCGAGGCTACCTCGGGAAGTAAGGATTTATGGACATTAAAAACAGATAATGCTGTAAGTGGTCAGTTTAGCTGGGCGATTTCAAATGGTAAGGATGCCACAGATGCAAAACTTAGATTGAAAAACCAACCCATTATTCAAGGTACTTTAAATCCAACGCTAACATTTTATCACCTATACGAAATAGATCCAGGAAAGGATGGAGGATTTTTGGAGTACTCATTAAATGAAGGTACAACCTGGTTACCTATGCCTGATTCATTGTTTGTAAGAAAGGGTTATGACGGGCGATTAAATCCAAGAACCGTTGGTTTCATAACCAGAGCGTTTTGGGGTGAGTCTAATCAATTTGAATCAACCGTGGTTAATCTCTCTCCATTTAAAAATGAAAAATTAAATTTGCGCTGGCGTTTTGTTCAATCACTTGAAGGTACAGAAGAACCACAGGTTTATGATGGCTGGAAGCTCGATGATATTCAGTTTATGGACGCAAATTGGATAGATGCAACAGTTTGTGCGACGGCTTCTGATGGGGTAACTGCCTGTGGAACAGCTATTTTAGGGGGTGCACTGGTTCAAACAGGTATTCAAACTTCTTTGGCTACCGTGGAACAGTCCTCCTTTGATGTGAGCGCTCATCCTAATCCAGGGGTAGATGAAATATTTTTGAATGTTAAAGGTGAAAAACCAGGCGTGGTATATTGTACTGTCTCACAGATTTCAGGACAAATAATGCAGGAATCAAAATGGGATTATCCGGGTAACAGTCAACAAATTACTTTATCAACGGGAAATTTATTGCCAGGAGTGTATCTAATTGAACTGAGATCTGAAAATGTTAAAAAGGTAATTCGCTGGGTGAAATTATAAAATAATTTTTTTATCCACTTATTTCAATGTAAGCGCGATCTACCGGGCCATTTAAAGGAGGGGAAATTTTTGAAATGCGAACTTTTACTTCGATACCTTTATCTTGGTATTGGGAGTGGATTCGCCGGTGAATGTTAATAGCCGTTGTCTCTAAAAGTTTTACCGGCTTTTTCATTTCCAGTCGGCAAAGATGATAAATCGTCTCATAATTTAGGGTGTTACCCAAATCGTCATTGCCATCGGAATAAATTTCTTTAGTGTCCACATATACATCGATGTGAATTTCATTTCCTACCAATTGTTCCTCCTCATAGTAACCTATTTTGGCCCAAAAATGCATACCTTCCAGTGCGATAATCATACTTTTTATTGTAAATATAATTTTTTTACGTTAATTGCATTTTTTTATGACAAAAAAGCAAAATGGAGAAGGTATTAATAAAAAGAGTAACAGATGATTGGGAAATTGAGGGGATAAAAGCATTGGAAGAGGCGAATAATCTGGTGAATATTTCCAGGGAAGAAAGTGATAAAGAAGGCTTTGTGACTGCTTCCTATTCCCTCGAGTTGTTAAGAAAGATGAACGAAATACAGCCTTCCATTATAGCACTTTATGAAAATAAAGTGGTAGGTTACGCTATGGTTACCGATAAAGAGCTTTATGGACGGCATACCTTATTAGATAGTTTATTTGATGCTTTGGATGAAATGTACTATCAGGGGAAAAAGTTAGGGGGGGCGAAAGTGGTTCTCGTTGGGCAGCTATGCGTTGCCAAACCTTTTAGAGGGCAGGGTTTGGTACCAAAAATGTATAATTTTTTTAAAGAGTGTTTAATAAATCAATATGATTATTGTGTCACAGATATATCAGAGGCAAATCCGAGGTCCATTCGCGCACATGAAAAATGTGGATTCAAAATAATTGATACGCTGGAATACGAGGGTGTTAAATGGCATATAGTCATGTGGGATTGGATAATTAATGGTAAATAAGGTGACTTTGAACGATTATAATCGTTTAATGTTTATCATTTATATTAAACTAAGTTTTAACTTTGACGTCTAATAAATTACCAATGAATGCTTCAACTGCAGAAATAGAAAAAGATCTTTTTATATCAAATAAGGTAGATCTTTTTGCTGGACATGATTATTATAAAATAGACGATTTATTAGATGAAGAACATAAGATGGCTAGAGACGCTGTCAGAGATTGGGTGAAAAAAGAGGTAAGTCCAATCATTGAAGGCTACGCTCAGGCTGCAAAATGTCCTGTACATCTTTTCAAAGGATTGGCGAATGTAGGTGCTTTTGGTCCTACTATTCCTACAGCGTACGGTGGTGGCGGTATGGACGAAATATCCTACGGACTAATAATGCAGGAACTCGAGCGAGGAGATTCTGGTATTCGTTCCATGGCCTCTGTTCAAGGTTCTTTAGTTATGTATCCAATTTATAAATTTGGGTCGGAGGAACAGCGAAGAAAATATTTGCCGGGATTAGGTTCCGGTGATTTAATCGGTTGTTTTGGGCTAACTGAACCTGATCACGGGTCAAATCCTTCAGGTATGTTGACTAAAATAGTTGAAGATGGGGATGATGTGATATTGAATGGGTCTAAAATGTGGATTACCAATTCACCTCTTGCAGACATCGCTGTAGTATGGGCAAAAGATGAAAAGGGAATAATAAAGGGCATTATTGTAGAAAAGGGAATGCCTGGTTTTTCAGCCCCGGAGATAAAGGGGAAATGGTCGCTTAGAGCTTCCATTACCGGCGAATTAGTATTTGAAAATGTAAGGGTTCCCAAAGCAAATATTTTACCTAATGTTCAAGGGTTAAAAGGTCCTCTTTCCTGCTTGTCGAAAGCGAGGTATGGCATCGCATGGGGTGCCATTGGTGCCGCTTTAGATTGTTATGATTCAGCGTTGAGGTATAGTATTGAAAGAGAACAATTTGGAAGACCCATAGGTGGTTTTCAGCTTACGCAAAAGAAATTGGCAGAAATGATTACAGAAATCACAAAAGCCCAATTATTAGCATGGAGACTTGGAACACTGGCAAATAAAGGAGAAGCTTCACCTGCCCAAATTTCAATGGCCAAGAGAAATAATGTTAATATGGCTATTGAGATTGCCAGAGAGGCAAGGCAAATACATGGTGGAATGGGCATTACTTCGGAATATTCTATTATGCGTCATATTATGAATCTCGAATCTGTCATTACTTATGAGGGAACACACGATATTCATCTATTAATAACGGGAATGGACATAACAGGAATCAATGCTTTTCAATAATTGTGTCAATCTATTCGTTTAAGTATCTGTATGCTTATCTTTCTAATTTGAAATTTCAGGAAATGTCTAAATTTTTGATGTTTAATTACCTCTGCCTGTTTTTTGTTCCCTTTGGTTTGAAGGGTCAAGAATCGGCTGAGGTTATTCAACTTATTAATCCTTCCTTTGAAGATATGCCCAGACACTCAAAAGCACCTCGTGCCTGGTCAGATTGTGGATTTAAAGGTGAATCAGCTCCCGATATTCAACCCAGTGGCATTTTTAGTGTTACAAAGCCAGCCTTTAATGGTAATACTTACCTTGGTTTGGTGGTCAGAGATAATGATACCTGGGAATCAGTGGGTCAGGAATTACCAAAGCCGATGGAAAAAGGAAAATGTTACTCCTTTTCTATTGCGCTATGCCGTTCAGAATTGTATGTATCCATTAGTCGCCTTTCCGACCAGACAGCAAACTATACCACCCCAGCTAAACTTCGCATTTATGGTGGAAATTCTTTTTGTGAAAGAAAAGAATTATTAGCAGAATCTCCTTTGATCGCGAATACGCGCTGGCAGGATTATAATTTTAAATTGGAACCTTCTAAAAATTATACTTTTCTCATTCTTGAAGCTTATTACAAAACACCTACCCTTGTTCCTTATAATGGAAATTTATTGGTAGATAATTTCTCGGATATTAAAGTTAGTGTTTGTAAAGAGGGTTCTGTTCAAGATAATGTAGCTCAAACGGAAAAGAAACCAGAAATGGTGGTGGTTAAAGCTGAAACTATAAAGGTGGACAACAAGGATTCTAATTCCGTTAAACCGAAGGAAGCTACTCCAGGACCAACGGTAGTAAATGAACCAAAGGATATTATTGAAAGTGCGTCGATAAGTAATCTTAAAAGAACAGATTTAAAAAAGGGGCAGACTTTAAGGATTGATAAGATATTTTTTGAAATGGATAAATCGATTTTTACCAGAGAATCCTATCAGTTTTTAAATGATTTGGTGGATTTTTTGAGGGAGAATCCTGATATTTCAATTGAAGTTGGAGGTCATTCAAATGGCCTTTGTACCGATGAATATTGTATAAAAATATCAACGGACAGAGCAAAGGCGGTGGTTGATTATTTAGTTGGCAAAAATATAAGCCGTTCCAGGCTTACGTATAAGGGGTATGGTAAGAAATCTCCTTTAGCATCTAATGAAACAGTGGAAGGCAGAAGAAAAAATCAAAGAGTCGAACTGAAAATTATCTCATTTAATAATAATTAAGAGCTAAATTTTTGGGGGGGGTAATAAAAATTCCCCCATTATACTCTCTATCAAACAAGCCGTTGAAAGGGTAAATTTGACCTGTAAAACCAATCTTAAAAAAAATAATGTCCATAAGGCATAACCTTAGAAAATCACAAAGATTTATGGAATAGATACCCCACGAAGGACATTGTTATGCTAAATTTCTTTCTAAAAGAGAAGTCTCTTGGTTCAAACGCATAGAAAATAAGTTGCCAAGTGGGAAATTGGGGTGAAAATGGTTCCAAAACGCCGGTAATTAAGTGTTCTAATCATTAATTGTAAGGCCTAAATGTTGAAAATCGGTCCAAAAATCTGGGTATGATTTTATAACTACCATGGGTTCTTCTATTTCAATGGGCATCAAAAGAGCTAAAGGAGCAAAAGCCATAGCCATTCTATGGTCTTCATAGGTTTTGAAAACAGGAATATCTGAGGATTCAAATTTGCCGGAAACTTCAAAAACCTCTTTGCCGGTGATGGAATCAGTTGAAAAAAGGGAGATATGACATCCACCTTTACTAATTTCATTTTCCAGTGCCTGAATTCGATCAGTTTCCTTAATTCTTAGTGTTTCAAGGCCGCTAAAATATCCTTTCGTACCCAATCCAGCGCAGACTACCGCCAATGTTTGTGCTAAGTCAGGGCATAAAATAAAATCATAATGGAAGGCATCGGGGCTAACGGTTAGATTTTTTATAAGTCGAATGCCACGTTCAGTAAAATGAGTTTTTACGCCGAATGATTCAAAGATATTTACGAGAGCGGAATCACCTTGAAGACTATTTTCAAATAAGCCATTCAAGTAAATGTCCGCTTGATCACTCAGTGCGGCGAGCGAATAATAATAAGATGCGGCAGACCAATCAGCTTCCACAATAAAGGGTTTAGCCTGATAAGCTTGTTCAGTAATAACAATGACTTGATTTTCCCACTTATGAGAAACGCCAAAATACTGCATGAGACCCAACGTCATTTCTATATAGGGTCTTGAAACAATTTTGCCAGTGAGTTCCAAAGAAAGGCCACCGGGAAGAATAGGAGCAATAAGCAACAGGGCGGAAATATATTGGCTGCTGGTGTTGGCGGGAATGGAAAGTTGTTTCCCTCCAGAAATCGTCCCGGAAATAATGTTCAGGGGTGGAAACCCTTCATTTTCTAAATAATGGATGGTTGCCCCCAATTTCCTACACGCATCTACAAGCACCTTAATGGGTCTTTGTTTCATTCTTTCAGAGCCAGTTAAAATTCTGTTTCCGCCGAATAAAGTAAGATAAGCTGTCATGAATCTAAAGGTTGTACCTGCTGGACCAGCATCTAAAACTTCCTCTTTACTTTTCAACAAATGAGCCAGTAACTCTGTATCATTTGCATTAGCTAATGCATCGATTTTAAAATCAGTATTGCATAAAGCCTGTATGATAAGCACTCTATTACTAATACTTTTTGAACCCGCCAGCGTTACTTCGCCTTTGAGGATATTGGAAGAAAAGTGTAACTTATAATTCATATTGAAGCACTGTCGGACCAAATAAAATGAATATCCTGAACAATATCGGGGTGTAAACTTTTTGCTACCGGGCAGGTTAAAGCGGTATTTTCCAATATTTTTTTGGTTTTTTCTTCAAACATACCTTGGGGAAAGGTGACAACAACTTTTATTCCAGAAATTCTTCGGGGTTCCGACGCCATGATTTTAAGAATATCTACCTTGGTATTGGCTATATCAACCCCCATATCTTCTGCTTTTATACCCATAACAGTGAGCATACATGCACCGAGGGACGTTGCGGTTAAATCTGTTGGAGAAAAAGCCTGCCCCTTCCCTCTGTTATCCAAAGGGGCATCGGTAATAAATGATTGCCCTGAGGCAAGGTGAGTAAGGGTATTTCTCAGTTCACCATGATAAAATATGTTAGACGTCATTGAGCAGATTTTTCGTCGTCGTTTACAATAGTTGCCTCAATTTCCTGAGGTGGAGGAGCGAATTTCCTCTCGTCAGCAGCTAACCTTCTTAGCCTGTTTTCTTCATCTAATTTCTCGTAAGCGATAATTATTTCTCGAACTAATCTATGGCGAACAACGTCATCGGCATTTAAATTAACGGTACCAATACCTTCTAGATGATCCAGGATTTCTATGGCTTTTTTTAGACCAGATTTAGTGTGAAAGGGAAGATCTATTTGAGTTAAATCGCCGGTAATAATGCATTTCGCGGAAGGCCCTAATCTGGTAAGGAACATTTTAATCTGCATGGTAGTGCAGTTTTGTGCTTCATCGAGTATGATAAAAGCATTGTCCAGGGTACGTCCCCGCATAAAGGCAAGAGGGGCAATTTCAATGACGCGAGTAGTCATAAATTGCTGTAATTTTTCAGCTGGGATCATATCATCGAGGGCATCATAAAGCGGCCGTAGATAAGGATCTACTTTTTCTTTAAGGTCGCCGGGCAGGAATCCTAAACTTTCACCTGCTTCCACGGCAGGACGAGTAAGTATGATTTTTTTTACAGTTTTATTTTTCAATGCCCTGACAGCCAAGGCAACAGCCGTATATGTTTTACCCGTACCAGCGGGACCAATGGCAAAAACGATATCATTTTTTTCTGAGCTTTCTACCAGGAGGCGCTGATTTTTAGTTTTTGCCCTGATAGGTTTACCCTCACGGCTGTGTAAGATTGTTTTATTGTCATCTGCAGCTGATAATTTGTGTTCAAAAGGATTTTTGTCCTGCAATAAATCCTCGACCATTTGATTAGTCAGTTCGAGATGTTCTTTTAATAATCTCACCATCCATTCAACTTTGTCTTTTACTCTCTGAGCAATTTTTTTGTCTCCAACAATCTTTAAGTTATTTCCACGGGAGGTCAATGAAACCTCAGGAAAAGCTTCTTTAAGTAGATTGAAACGGACATTATTTTCACCAAATAATTGAACGGGATCGGAGTTCTCAAAAGTAAGTATTATTTCACTTTGAGCATGGGGCGAATTTTCTTTCAAAGATTGTATTATTTTTAGGCTAAATTACAACTTTTGTACTGAATGAAGCACAGAGTTTTAAAAAAAAGCAGTAAAAAATTATGGCTATAGTAACCATCACATCTGATTTGGGGAAAAACAATCATATTATTTCTCTGATTAAAGGGGCTCTTTTACATACTGAGCCCATACCAGTTATTGTTGACATATCACACGAGATTAACAGCTTTGATATTATCCAGACCGCATTTATTGTCGCTCAAAGCTGGCGATCTTTTCCCGTAGGAACTATCCATATTATCGCAGTTAACGATTTACCTGAAGCCCATTTAGATTGGCTGATTATGGAAAGAGAGGGTCATGTTTTTGTTATGCAGAATAATGGTTTGAGTAGCTTGATTTTTACAGACGAACATGCCGTCATTTACACTCTTCCCGTGGTCGGAGAACCTTTTTTTATACTTCCTACATTATTGCGAAATATTATGTATCAATTAAGTATGAAAAAATTACTGTCTGAAATTAACGATCTTACGCTAGCAAATGAGGTTGTAAAACGATACAAGTTTCAACCCATTTCCGTTGGAAATATAATAAGGGGTGCTGTTTTGTATATTGATTCATTTGACAATGTAATAACCAATATTTCTAAAGATTTATTTGAGACTTTCAGTGCTTCCCGTCCATTTAAAATTAAAATGAGAAGTCATCTGCCTCTTACTGAAATACATAAAAATTATTCAGATGCTCCGCAGGGTGAAATTCTTTGTCTTTTTAACTCAGCTAATTTACTGGAAATTGCTATTAATATGGGAAAAGCATCTACCTTGTTCGGATTAAATCCAGGTGAAATTATTCAAATTGAATTTGATGAAAAAAACTAGTTGAATTAAAAATTTAAAAACAAAGGAATGACTGAAATATTAGCCTTGGCAAATTATGATGTTTTTGTGGGGAATTGTACGGAGTCACTATCCGTTTTTATGTCGCGATATTCCCAAAGAAAGGTGGTCGTTTTAACCGATGAGCATACGCACACCTTTTGTTTAGAGAGAATAAGGCCTTTACTTCCTGTTGATGTGCTGGAAATTTCAATTCCTGCTGGCGAAGTGCACAAAGACTTGAATACTTGTCAGTTTATCTGGGGAAAACTGTTGGAATTTGGCCTTAACAGGAATGATTTGATGATAAATCTTGGGGGTGGTGTAGTAGGTGACATGGGTGGATTTTGCGCCTCAACCTATAAAAGAGGAATTGATTTTATTCAAATTCCTACCACGCTGCTTTCTATGGTGGATGCTTCCATCGGCGGAAAATTGGGGATTGATTTTAACGGGGTTAAAAATAGTATTGGTGTGTTTAAAGATCCAAAAGCTGTTTTTGTAGATCCTTTTTTCCTTGATACCCTACCAAAACGAGAGCTTAGAAGCGGTTTTGCAGAAATTATTAAGCATGCCCTTATTTCAGATGAATTGCTTTGGAGACAAATTAGTAGTATTAATATTCATACAGAAAAAAACTGGACACCCATTATTGTGGATTCCTTGAAGGTTAAACAAAAAATAGTGGCCGAAGATCCTTTTGAAAAAAACATTCGGAAAGCATTGAATTTTGGGCATACCATAGGGCACGGTATCGAGGGAGTTATGCTTCATAAAGAAAATTCTTTATTGCATGGCGAAGCAATAGCCATTGGCATGGCTATCGAGTCATGGTTATCTTTTCATAAGGGCTTTTTGTCCGAAGAAGAATTTATTTCTATCCTTATTTTTCTTAAAAGAACGTTTAATTTACAACCTATAAACGAGGAATTAATTGACGATTTCATTTTGCTCATGAAAAATGATAAGAAAAATGAATCCGATGATTTACACTTTGCCGTGGTTGGACCCATTGGGAAAGTACATGTTGACTATGTCCGCGATGTGCCTTTTGTGAAAAAAGCCCTGGAAATTTATAATCATAATTTGTTGCAGTAAAGGAAGGACTAACTATTTACTATATTTACGGAGAAAATTACTTCTATGCGTAAGCTTTTTGCCTATTTACTAAAAGACAGTCCTTCTGAATCGATTACCTTTTGGACTACACTGACATGGCGATTCCTTTTTATTGGTTTTGGAATGGCTTTCCTTGTGTTTATATTTTTGTCTTTCAGTGAGTTACCTTCAGTAAAGGAATTGGAGAATCCAAATAATGAACTGGCCTCTCAAATTTTTTCAACCAATGGTACTTCTTTGGGTAATTTTTATATTGAGAACAGAGTACCCATAAAATTTTCAGATTTACCCCCTCATTTAGTAAATGCGCTCTTAGCTACAGAAGATGAGCGCTTTTATATGCATAATGGCATCGATTTTGAGGCTTTAGGCAGGGTAATGATTAAAACAATAGTTCTCAGACAAGAGAGTTCAGGTGGGGCAAGTACCCTTACACAACAATTAGCAAAACAACTTTTTACGAAAAATCCTTCTACTAATAAGTTGGAACGTATCGTCCAAAAATTAAAGGAATGGATCATTGCTGTGAGATTGGAACGGAATTTCACTAAAGATGAAATTATAGCGCTGTATTTAAATAAATTTAGCTTTATAAATGGTGCTTATGGTATTAAAGCGGCATCTGAAATTTATTTTGGAAAGTCACAAGAAGAATTAACCGTTCCCGAAGCAGCTACGTTGGTCGGAATGCTCCAGAATCCAAGTTTATATAATCCTCTGAGAAGACCGGAAAGAGTGATTAAACGAAGAGAAGTCGTACTTAAACAGATGACAAAAAGGGGCTTTTTAACAGAGGAAGAATACGAAAAATATCGAACGCAGGACTTGGGAATTAACTTCAAACCAAGAACACATATTGACGGTATTGCTACCTATTATCGCATGGAACTGGCAAAGCAAGTAAAAGAAATTCTTTCCAAAAGTGAGCATTTTAAATCTGGAAACCAACCTTATGATATTTATAAGGATGGCCTGAAAATATATACTACCATTGATGCTGATATGCAGAAATTGGCCGAGGAGTCCATGCTTGAACACATGGCTCTGGTTCAAAAGAACTTTCAGCGCGAATGGGGGAAAACTGATCCGTGGACCTATAAATCTAATTCAAAACTTGAGATTTCGGTAGCCACGCGTCAAAAAACATTGATACGGTTGATAAGAGAAACGGAATCTTATCAAATCATCAGAGATAAGTATCTCGGAGATATTCTTCCTCAAATAAGTAAAAAATATGATGTTAGGTTTTCTGAAAATAATATCCTGATTGACTTTTTAATGGAAGAAGTAAAACAGCCGGGAACCTTACTAAAAAGGGTGAATGCCAGATTAAGTAGCAAGGAGGATGTAAATACCTATTTAAGTATCCTTCGGGATCCCTTGTTTAATACTTTGCGGAGACAATGGGATTTGATGCAAAGTAAAGTAAAACAACATTTTAACACACCCGTTAATATGCGTGTTTTTACTTATGAAAAAAGAAACATCCCTCAGATTTCAGAAAAAGACCGATGGGAAAAGGATACGCTGATGTCACCGTTGGATTCTATAAAATACCATCGCCAATTTTTACAAACGGGTATTTTAGGGGTTGATCCCAGAACAGGGCATGTTAAGTTTTGGGTAGGAGGTATCAATCATAAGTATTTTCAATACGATCATGTCGATATAAACAGGCAGGTGGGGTCGTCATTTAAACCTTTTGTTTATGCTACGGCTATAGCGGCACAAGGTCTTTCTCCTTGTTTTCAGGTACAGGATGTTGCCACAACTATTGCGGCAGCTGAAGGTCAGTTCGGATTGATAGAAGACTGGACACCCAGTAATTTCGATAATAAATATACGGGTGAAATGTTAACGCTTAAAGAAGGTTTGAAAAAATCTACGAATACCGTTTCTACCTTTCTAATGAAAACAATCGGAAATGTTGAACCAGTGAGAGGTTTGATTCATAATATGGGTATTGATTCATCGAGCAGAAGAAATGGAACAGGTGAATTGAGGGTGCCAAAATCACCCTCCATTTGTTTAGGTGCGGCCGATTTAAGTGTGATGGAAATGACGGGTGCTTATACTACTTTTGCTAACAATGGTGTGTTCAACAGACCATTACATATATTAAGAATTGAGGATAAAAACGGTAAGCTTATTTATGAAGGTTATCCGGAGGAAAAACGTGCTATTCCATCTGACCCTAATTATGTGATGGTTGAAATGTTGAAATATGCTGGGGGTATGGGGGGACTCAAAAGTGAGGCAGGGGGTAAAACAGGAACTACCAATGATTATGTAGATGGATGGTTTATGGGTATAACCCCAGGATTGGTCATAGGTACCTGGGTAGGAGCGGAAGATAAATGGGTGCATTTCAGAACCGCCTCCAACGGGCAGGGCGCCAGAATGGCAAAGCCATTTTTTGTTTCTTTTATGAAAAAACTGGAAGAATTGAAAAATATAGATTATGATCCCAGTCTTCGATTCTTAAAACCTTCAGGTGAATTTAGTATAGAATTGGATTGTGACAAAGTCAATAATGCCAATAGAGTAAATTCCTCTACAGTAGAAAATGAGTTCGGGGAGGAGGAATTTTAAATAATAATTTGATGTTTAATTTTTAAATATATGGTTGATTTCAAAATACGGCTAAGTTTCTTTATCGTTTCTTTGCTAACTCTAACATCCTGCATCCCAGAAATGCCGGAAGAGGTAATTTTACGCGTTCGGCCGCAGTCGAAATTATGGACTAATTCAACATTTAAAAAAATTTACCATTTTCAAGATAAATTATTGACAGACAGTCTTATCCCTTATCTTAACGAGGATGATCCAACCTGGCGGGTACAGGCTGCAAAAGCATTTTCCTCCATAAAGGACGCTAAAGCCATCGAATTTCTTTGTCCGTTATTGAAAGATACGGTGATGGAAGTGAGGTTTGCCGCTGCTTATTCTTTGGGTCAGATCGGAGATAATGCCGCTGAAAATTGCCTGGTAGATGCTTTTGACCCTTCCACAAAGGAGGGAGAAATGCTTAAATTAAATGGTATTATCTTAGAAGCTTTAGGTAAATGCGGGTCAGATAAGATAATGAAGTACCTAAGCTCAATATCGACCTATCTCCCGGGCGACACTGCACTTCTTATGGGTCAGGTTTTAGGTTTGTACCGCTTTGGTATGAGGTCCATGCATTCTGACGAAGGTACCAGGCGAATGGTATCTATGACTATCAATAATCAATATCCACAGGAAGTGAGATTGATGAGTGCCCACTATTTAGCGAGAACCAGGAATCTGGTATTGGATACTTTCAAAAATGACCTTATTCCTCAATTTCAAAGAGAAAAAAGTGCTGAAATTAGGATGGTTCTGGCCACCATATTGGGGAGAATTAATAGGATTGACGCTGAAAATGCTTTATTGGGCGGGTTTAATCTTGAAAATGATAGTCGGGTAAAAATTAACATATTACGTGCACTTAGAAATAAAAATTATGAATTCTCCAGGGTCGCTGCTTATAAAAGTCTGAAAGCAAGTGACCAGAGCTTAAGTAGAGAAGCAGGTTCTTTCTTTTTGGAAAATGGTGTGGCTAAGGAAGCAAAAACTTATTGGAAACTGACGGCTGATTCATTACTCACGTGGCCTGTTCGTGCTTTGCTTTATGCGGCTGCAAACAGACATTTATATCAACGGGATTCAGTGTCTAAGGAAAAATATAAATTAAATGCTGAGATCAAAAATCAGTACATTAAGGCTGAAAGTGCAGAAGCTAAAGCCGCTTATCTGAAAGCATTGGGTGAACATGGTTGGAACTATCGGTATATAAATCAACAAATGTGGGAGGCCAAAAACTATGTAGTTAAAACAGCCGCTGCGGAATCATTAGCTTCTTTATGTTCAGCCGTGAATTTTGATAAGCAGTTTAGGAAAAACAGAAAATACGTTGAAAAGGATTTAGCTATTATGCTCAAAAACGCTTTTTTGATGAATGACGCGGGAGTGAGTGCGGTGATTGCAGGGGCTTTAAGGAATGAAGATAGAAATTTTAGAAATATTTTACCTGAGCCATCCTTCCTCGATTCAGCTTTATTGAAGCTGGTTCTTCCTAAAGAACAAGAGACAAAGCAGGAAATTGAAATGACCAAGGCTTTTTGGAAAGGAATGAATGCGCCCATTATAGAAAAACCTACTTTCAATCATCCAATAAATTGGAGTATTCTGGCCAAAGTAACCCAACAGGTTGAGGCAACTATTACGCTTAAAAAGGGGACTATTGTTCTTGCATTGTTTCCAGATATTGCCCCAGGCACAGTAGCCAATTTTATAGCATTGAGTAAATCTGGATTTTTCAAAGGTAAAAATTTCCATAGGATAGTCCCCAATTTTGTATCCCAGGGAGGTTGTCCCCGTGGTGATGGTTATGGAAGTTTAGCCTATTCCATTCGTTCGGAACTACCACAGATTTATTACGACAGACCTGGATGTGTGGGTATGGCTTCCGCAGGAAATCATACGGAAGGGACTCAGTTTTTTATCACTCACTCTGCTACACCACACTTAGATGGTAATTACACGTTGTTCGGTGAGGTTAAAAGTGGATTAAGCCTGGCAAGTCAAATTACGCCAGGTGATAAGATTATAAATATATCGATTAGAGAATAAACGAATAAAATGAAAAAAACGCCACTTTTTGAGCGACATATTGAAGTAAATGCCAGAATGGCTCCCTTCGCAGGTTACGAGATGCCTATTTCTTATAAAGGCATTAATGAAGAGCATCATGCCGTCCGGAATAATGCAGGATTGTTTGATGTTTCTCACATGGGAGAATTTATTGTTAAAGGAAAAGAAGCTCTTTCTTTGGTTAATGAACTTACGTCAAACGATGCTTCTGTTCTGGCTCCTGGGGATATTCAATATTCTTGCTTTCCAAACAATAATGGTGGCATTATTGATGATTTATTAGTTTACAGACTATTTGAAGATCAATGTTCTGAAGGGGAGCAAGCGTTCATGTTGGTTGTCAATGCGTCTAATATTGATAAGGATTTTAATTGGTTAAAAGAACATAATAGTTTTGATACCCGACTTATTGATATCTCTGAAAAAACGGCGCTTCTGGCTTTACAGGGACCTAAAGCAATACTTATTTTGCAAGAACTTACTGATATTGATTTAGCTCAGATTAAGTATTATACTTTTAAAAAGGGTACCGTAGCGGGGATTCATAATGTGGTTATTTCTGCAACGGGCTACACTGGAGCTGGTGGTTTTGAATTATATGTTGAAGATCATAATGCCTTAGCTTTATGGGATATTATCGTCGAAAAAGGACAAAAATACGATCTTCAACTCGCTGGTCTTGGTTGTAGGGACACCCTTCGTTTAGAAATGGGGTATTGTCTTTATGGAAATGATATTGATGATACAACCTCTCCTTTGGAGGCTGGATTGGGGTGGATTACCAAGCTGAACAAAGAGCGTTTTACTCAAAAGGAAAATCTCGTTCATCAAAAGGAAAAGGGAGTAAGTCGCAAATTAGTTGGCTTTGTATTGGAAGACAGGCGGGTTCCAAGGCATGATTATCCTATATTGAACCTCGACGGAACAACTATTGGCAAGGTGACTTCAGGAACGATGTCTCCATCTCTTAACCATCCGATTGGAATGGGTTATATTGACTCAAGCGAGGCTAAGATTGGAAATAATATTCAAATAAGTATGGGGAATAAACTGTTGCCCGCTAAAATCGTCAAATTACCTTTCTGGAATAAAAAAGATTGACGTTAACTTAGATTTTGTCGAACAAATTTCAATTATTTCTATTAACCTTTTGATTAGGTTACTAAGAATATGTATTGGTTATGGATGTAGTTGAAGGTAAAGAAAAATTCCTGCAAATTTGGGGAACAATGTCCACGCATTGGGGAATAAGCAGAGCCATGGCTGAAATACATGGGTTGTTGCTTTTGTCGAATAACCCAATTTGTGCGGAGGAAATTATGGTACAATTAAAAATGTCAAGGGGTAATGTTCATATCAATCTGCATGCACTAATGGATTGGCATTTAATTCAAAAAATATTAAAAGTTGGTGAGAGGAGAGAATATTTTGTTGCAGAAAAGGACATTTGGGTCATGACAAGAAACATCATGATTCAACGAAAAAAAAGAGAACTAGAGCCAATGCTGAAAAGTTTAGATGAACTTACCGGTATCGATGGTTCAGGGGAAGAAGCGGAAAGTTTCAAGAAAATGATAAAAGAAATAAAGAATTTAACCAGTAAGGTTGATTCTACGTTAGAGAGCCTGATTCATGCGGAATCGCAGTGGATTTTAGGAACTTTCCTGAAATTAATGAAATAGGGCAGAAAGATTTACCAAAACTCACTGCCCTTATTTATTTTTTATCTTTGGTCGCCAAAAAAAGCGATAACCCTGTCTGCAATTTCTAATCCGATATTAGCTTGAGCCTCATTGGTAGCTGCACCAATATGTGGCGTTAAGGAAATGTTTGGATGCTCGAGAAGTTCTGCTTTAGGGGTAGGTTCGTTCTCGAAAACATCGAGACCTGCTCCAGCAACCTGACCGCTACTAAGAGCAGCAAGCAACGCTGTTTCATCGATTGCGCCACCTCGTGCTGTATTAATCAAGTAAACTCCTTTCTTCATAGAAGAAATTTCTTCTGCTCCAATGAGTGGCTTACCTCCACCGAATGGTATATGCAAAGAAATAAAATCAGATTTTGCCAAAACCTCTTTGTAAGGAACGGTAGGAACATGAATATTCATCGTCACCTTTTCATTGGCAAATATATTTATATCAATATTAGCTTCATTGATCATTAAATCGGTTGGCAAAACATTCATACCAAGAGCTAGACCGATTCTGGCAACCTCCTGACCAATTCTTCCAAAGCCGATGATACCCAGCGATTTTCCACGTAGCTGAATGCCTGAACCGTAATTTTTTTTCAAGGTATCAAAAGTAGTTAGACCGTTAAGAGCCATATTCCTATTGGCCTGATGCATAAAGCGAGCCAGATTAAACATGTGACCGAAGGCTAGTTCAGCCACCGCCTGAGAGGAAGCTGCGGGCGTATTAAAAACTATAATACCTTTAGATTCAGCAAATTCTACGTCAATATTATCCAAACCAACTCCACCTCTACCTATCATCTTCAAATTGGTGCCCGCAGTAATAACCTCAGCGGTAACTTTTGTAGCACTTCTTACAAGTAATACGTCATAATTTCCAATTACGTCACACAGTTCATTTTGTGGAACCTTTTTAGTGATTACTTCATATCCAGCTTCTTCCATAAGAAGTTTTCCATCATCACTAATACCATCATTGGCGAGAATTCGGATCATTTTTTGTGTTTTTGTCATTTAAAATAATAGCAACGAAATGGATGAAAGAATGTTCATCTCGATGTTGCAAAGGTAGGAAAAGATGCCGAGGTATAATGTGAAATTTTCATGCCACTTTTAAAATCTGGCTTGTCTGCTAATCTTGAAAAAGCACTGAAAAAGGCGTTTAATTCTTTTTTATCTATTTGCCTTGATGCTGGATGAACAAAATAACCAATATGATTAATTTCCCCTTTTTCATTCCAAAAAATATGAATCCATAATTTTAATCCTTTTAAATTAAACTGTATAGCATCGGCATACGTTTCCATACTTTTTAGAAAGTCGAACCAGAGCAAAGCAGATTGGGTGTAATCATCTTTTTTCCAGGTGAGCAATGTTTCAGGATAGGCCTCGCAAATAGTTCGATAGGTTTGTTCATCCTTCCCGATTTCAAAAATGGATGATGGTTGGGTGTTTTGCCCAAACATGGTAAAGGAGATTAAGTTGATTACTAAAATAAAAGCAATTTGTCTCATAGGTAGATATTAATATGGTGAATATGAATTATCTAAATATATATATAAATATTTAGGGTAGGAGGTTAAATTTTTTAATTTTCAAAAAAACATCGAGATGATTATTGATTTATTTTTAATTATTGTCATGGCTTATGGTTTCTACACAGGGTATAACCAGGGAATTATAAAGACCGTTTTTACTATATTGGGAGCTAGTTTTGGTATTTTAGCTGCTCTTAGGTTTACGCCGGCCGTCACAAGATTTTATCACGATTTGTTTAACCAGACGAATCCATTATGGATTTTCGCCGGCTTTGCTACTCCGTTTATTCTTTCCCTATTACTATTGAAATTGTTAGGAAAGGGTATAGAAAGTGTCATGGAAAAGGTGCATTTGAATTTTGTTAATCAGCTTATCGGAGGAACAGTTTTAGCCTCAATATCAGCTTTTTTTTATAGCCTAATCATCTGGTTTGTTGTTGAGTCTGTCTTAACTCCAGAAGGTGAAGCGGTTAAATCATCGAAAACTTATCCCTTTTTAAAGAATTATCCGGGTAAAATATGGAAAGGGGTTATTCAATTAGAGCCCTTAGTAGGAGAATTTAAGGAATTTTCGGAAGAAATTTTTTATAGGATTGATCAAGAAACCAATCCTAAGGAAGAAAAGGAATTCAAGTATGATTTACCTAACGGGGAATAAACAACTAAATTGCTGAGCAAATTATTCGCCGATCAATTCCATTTCACCTCTAAAAAATCAAATAATAGTATTAAAAGGTTTTGACAGTCCATTTATAATGAATAATATAGAACTACAACAATGAGCTTTATGAAAATTGTGTTGTTGTAGTTTTGATTAATCTGTGAATTATTTAACAAATATGGATATGCTTAGCCATACCAGCATATTCAGCATTAATCCAAGGTACTTATTCTTCTTATGACCTGGAAAAGTTTGGTATTTTCTGAAACATCGATATGAAAAGGATCATGTTCAAGATGGTTAGCCGAAATTAGTTTTAACTGGGCGTTACCGCTTTTTATATTTTGTTCTTTTTGAACATATTTTACCCAAATAGATCCACTGTCATTTATAGCGTATATTTTATTTTCTTTAAATTCATTGAAACTGCGCAGCGGCTTACAAACTACAATATCTCCATCATTTATTACGGGAAGCATACTGTTTCCTTTGATTGGAAAGGCAAATAATTCTCCTGCGTCCAGTCCGGGAATATGAAAATAATCTTGATTTTCCTGCCGGAAACTATCCCATTCAATAGCGTTACCTGCGAATGCCTCGATATTGGTAAAACAGATGTTGTTTTGGTTCATTTGACCCGTTGTCAATGGGGATAAGTTACTTACATTGGCTGAAGGCCGGACTCTTTTATCTTCGAGAGGATTTCCTTTCCCTTCCAGGATATAGGTTTTACTTACACCATATAGGGCACATAATTTATCAACGTGATGATAGTCAATACAACGTTTATCAGAATCACTAAGGAAGGCGCGTATAATATGGCTATATGGCTTCCCCAAAATATCATTGGCAAAATCACCTATTCCCTTGCCACCCCTGTCATTCATAACGATAATACCTTTTTCAACCAGTAGATTGAATACTTCAATAAATCGCTTGTTCATTCCAACCCTAACTTCTGGTATCATAATCCAATGTTTTATGTTTCTAATGACACGCAATATAAAACAAATAATTTGTAATTGAGCTATATTTTTAATAAATTGTTAGTTTTTTGGAATTTATTAAAAATACCTTATCTTGCGCATCAAAAGAAATTTCCCCCCATGAGTGTCTCGAAGAGTAAAAAAAAGAGTAAGTCATCTTTTTCTTTCAAGGATGAAAGGATACCAGGTTTATGGGGATTGTTTTTTTTATTTCTGGCCTTTTATTGTTTCCTTGCCTTTTCATCCTATCTATTTACCTGGCAAGATGATCAGGATGCCGTTTTGCGGTTTTCGTTTGGCTTATTGTTAGACAGCGATGCGGAAATATCTAATATTTTGGGCAGATTAGGTGCCATCACTTCAAATTTTTTCTTTTACTTCCTGTTTGGTCTTCCGTCGTTCGCCCTCTGTTATGTATTTTTTTTAATAGGCAGGCAATTAATTATAAGACGGCCAATAGCGGGACTTATCGATAAAATGTTTTCATTATTTATAAGTGTTCTGTTTTTTTCCATTTTCCTTTCTTTTCTTTTTAAAGGATTTTCTTTTCCTATGGGGGGTGGATTTGGAACGGTTGTAAGTGATTGGCTGGTTAGGTTCCTGGGTAGGGTTGGTACTTTTTTTCTATTTTTATTTATTGGGTTGAGTCGTTTTTTATGGTTTTTAAATCCTCCTTTGGCAGGACAGTCTTTACCAGAGATTTTCAATCAGGTCAAACATAATTTTTTAAATTTATTCAGCGGCGAAAAGCTATCGGCTGAATCTGTTGGCCTGGGTAGTATTAAGGATAAAGATATGGAAGAAATTTCTTCCTTCCCAGTCGTGGTTACTGATCTAACACCGGAAAATGTTGTTCAGGGAAAACAATTGTCCCTTGAAGTTGGCAATGAATTAGCGTTAGATGTTGCAGTTAAACCTAAGGAAAAAGTAGAATTCAGGGAAAGGCTTGAGATTGAACCTCCGATAGAGATATTGGCACCTGTAGAAACCGGCGAAAGTACCTTCATAGCTGGAGCAGGATTGTCAGAAGCCCTGGGTGAAAATATGGATCATACTGAACCCTATGATCCTACGCTTGATTTATCGTCCTTTGAGCAACCTGTTTTGCCTTTATTATATGATTACACAGATCAGCAGGTTGAAATTGACAGGGAAGAACTGGAAACCCATAAGGATCAGATTATTGAAACGCTGTTACATTATAAAATAGAAATTACTAAAATCAGAGCGACGGTAGGACCAACCGTTACGTTGTATGAGATTATTCCCGCTCCCGGCGTTCGTATTTCAAAGATTAAGAATCTGGAAGATGACATAGCACTGAGTTTATCAGCACTGGGTATCCGCATTATCGCACCCATTCCGGGGAAAGGAACTATAGGCATAGAGGTGCCAAATAAGAAAAAGCAAATGGTTTCGATGAAAGAAGTTTTAGCGTCTGATAAATTTAAACGAGCTAAAATGGATCTTCCGATTGCTTTAGGCAAAACCATTAGCAATGAAGTTTTTGTCGTTGATTTAGCAAAAATGCCTCACTTATTGGTAGCTGGTGCAACAGGTCAGGGTAAGTCGGTGGGAATAAATTCCATCCTCATGTCTCTCCTTTATAAGAAGCATCCCTCTCAGGTGAAACTGGTTTTAATAGATCCTAAAAAAGTAGAATTATTCCCTTATTCTCAATTGGAACATCATTTTCTTGCTTTTTTACCAAATCAGGATGAACCGATTATCACTGATACTGCCAAGGTGATTTACACGCTGAATTCGCTTTGTATAGAAATGGATAACAGGTACGATTTGCTTAAAAAGGCAAGTGTAAGAAATATAAGAGAGTATAACGAAAAATTTGTTCAGCGTAAACTTAACCCTTTAAAAGGTCACCGCTTTCTGCCTTTTATTGTTTTAGTTATCGATGAGTTTGCTGATTTAATAATGACGGCAGGAAAGGAGGTGGAAATACCCATTGGTCGTCTGGCACAACTTGCCCGTGCGGTGGGCATTCACCTAATCATCGCCACACAAAGACCGTCTGTGAATATTATTACGGGCGTAATTAAAGCTAATTTCCCGGCAAGAATCGCCTATAAAGTTACTTCTAAAATTGACTCAAGAACGATTCTCGATACAGGTGGAGCAGAACAGCTGATAGGAAGGGGCGATATGCTGCTTTCTGTAGGCGGTGAAATGGTTCGTTTACAAGGTGCTTTTATTGATACGCCTGAAGTAGAAAAGGTTATTGAATTTATAGCCGCACAGCAGGGCTATCCGGAACCCTATTTTTTACCCGAATTTCAAGGTGATGATCCGGAAAATGCTCGTGCCGATCTAAAATATACCGATTTAGATGATATGCTTGAAGATGCGGCGCGGTTAATTGTAAGTAATAAACAAGGTTCTACCTCAATGATTCAACGTCGACTTAGATTGGGGTACAATAGAGCTGGTAGAATAATGGATCAGTTAGAATCTTTAGGTATTGTTGGTGCGGCCGATGGAAGTAAGCCCAGAGAAGTATTAATTTATGATGAGCAGGAATTAGAAAGGTATTTAACAGATTTAAGGTCAAAAAGATGATTTCTCATTGACTTGTAGTTTAAAATGATTTATATTTAAAAAAAAAAGGTATGGAGCCAATTATGGTTTATTTTGAGAGTATTCCGTCGCGGGATCGTTCGTTAATACTTGCCGGTGGAATTGCTTTTTTTTGGCTGATAGAGACCGCGTTTCCTCTGTTTAAATTTTCTTATAAAAAATGGAGACACGCAGGCATTAACGTATTTTTTACATTTACTACCATCATTGTAAATTTCGCCCTCGCTTTTTTGTTGCTGCAAACAAGTCGGTGGACTCAGGACAATCAGTGGGGTTTGTTAAACTTTATTGATAGTATCCCCCTTATTTTCTATGCCTTAGTGGGTTTGATGGGACTTGATCTTATCAGCGCATATTTAATACATTGGCTCGAACATAAAGTTCGGTTTATGTGGCGATTTCACCTTATACATCACACCGATGTTCATGTAGATACTACCACAGCAAACAGACACCACCCAGGGGAGAGTATCTTTAGATTTGTTTTTACATCCATAGCGGTATTTATCCTTGGAGCACCTGTTTGGTTGATAATGTTGTATCAGGCGTTATCGGTGGTACTTTCACAATTTAATCATGCGAATATTAGTCTTCCTGAAAGGTTGGATAGGTTTCTCAGTCTGGTCTTAGTGACGCCAAATATGCATCACGTTCATCACCATTACGTGTTACCACAAACAGATACTAATTATGGAAATATTTTTTCAATTTGGGACAGATTATTTGGAACTTTTAGTTACATGAAACAAGAAGATATTAAATACGGTATTGATACGCATTTAGACGAAAGTGAGCATTCTAAGATTTCTAAAATGCTTAAAATACCGTTTGAACCATACAGGAAACCTATTGGTGGGAAGTTTTCATCTCCTGAATGATAGCTAAAAAGGAAAAGAGGATGGAAACATTAAAATTTATGCCGTCAGGGACATATTGGTCAGTAGACATGTGACCCAAGTGGTCAGTAATGAAAATGGGATTTTAGGAAAATGACAAACAATTACTCAAGTTTTAATTAGGATAAATTTATTTAGCCCAATGAATAAAGTAGCATAAAGAAAGAGACTATCATTTTAGATAGCCTCTTTCTTTTTTATGTTAAGCTATTTCCGGCGTAGTTAATTTAGACAGAGAATCTGCAATATCTGCAGAAGTAACCTCGTGTTTGACTAATTTATTGGCAAAATAGTCTTCATACGATTGCATATCAAAATGTCCATGACCGCACAAGTTGAATAGAATCGTTTTTGATTCCCCTGAAATTTTTGCTGCAATGGCTTCTTGAATCACGGTGGCTATGGCATGAGATGCTTCAGGCGCCGGAATAATTCCTTCAGCTTTGGCAAACAAAACGCCAGCCTGGAAACACTCCAATTGATCATGAGACCTTGCCTCAATAAGTTTATCTTTAAGTAATTGGCTCACTATCACACCTGCTCCATGGTATCGCAATCCGCCGGCATGAATGGGTGCAGGAACGAAATTATGTCCTAAAGTGTACATAGGAAGAAGAGGAGTCATGCCCACTGTATCCCCAAAATCGTATCGAAAAACGCCGCGCGTCAGCTTAGGGCAGCTCGCAGGTTCGGCAGCAATACAACGAATATGCTTTCCTTCCTCCAAATTTAAACGAAGGAATGGAAAGGAAATTCCAGCAAAATTTGAGCCGCCGCCAAATGGAGCCACTACGATATCTGGCATATCACCCGCCATTTCCATTTGTTTTACTGCTTCTTGTCCAACAATCGTTTGATGCAATAAAACATGATTTAAAACACTTCCTAAAGCATATTTTGTGTGCTCATCAGAGGCCGCTCTTTCAATGGCTTCAGAAATAGCAATTCCTAAACTACCGGGAGAATTAGGGTCCATTTCTAAAATACTGCGGCCCGCCTGCGTATGATTTGTTGGAGAAGAATGTACCTGGGCGCCCCATGTATTCATCATTAATTTCCGATATGGTTTACTGTCATAGCTGACTTTTACCATGTAAACTTCACATTCAATACCAAAATGCTGGCATGCAAAGGATAATGCAGATCCCCATTGTCCTGCACCTGTTTCTGTAGTGATTCTTTTTACTCCTTCCTGCTTGTTATAATAGGCTTGAGGAACGGCTGTATTGGGTTTATGAGATCCGGCAGGGCTCACTCCTTCGTATTTATAATAAATTTTTGCAGGCGTGTCCAATACTTTTTCCAATTCGTAGGCTCTGTAAAGAGGGGTTGGACGCCATATAGCATACAAATCCCTTACCTCATCGGGTATTTCCACCCATTTTTCACTGGTAACTTCCTGTTTTATAAGTTCCATAGGGAACAAAGGCGCTAACGCTTCCGGACCAATGGGTTGTAAGGTCCCGGGGTGAAGTGGAGGTAGCGGTTTATTTGTCATACTGGCAGTAATGTTGTACCAATGTTCTGGCATTTCTTTTTCACTCAAAACAAACTTTCGGGTTTTCATAGGTTCTACGTTTAATGATAAATATTTTTACTGTCTAATTTAATCATTCTATTTTGGTTTTTTTAGTCTTTTACATAAATTTTTGCCCCTTTCCTTACTATATTCGCATTTTTTATGCCTAAAATGTTTTAGATTATCATTAAAATTTATTTGAAGGAAAGTGGCGCGCTGAACATGGTTCTGGCGACCCTAAGTTTTGCCCTCATGGGGGCGTTAACCAAGTTACTGGGTGATAGATATCCTTCGGTTGAATTGGTTTTTTTCAGGAATTTCATTGGATTAACTATTATTCTGATATCAATATATCACAAACCAGTGATTCAGATAGGCGGCAAAACAAAATTGTTGTTGTTTAGAGGAACCATTGGTGCGACCTCTTTATTCGCTTTTTATTATTGTCTTACTAAAATGCAGTTGGCCGTTGCAAATACGTATAATCTTACCTATCCTTTGTTTATTGGCTTTTTTTCGGTTATATTACTAAAAACGCTGCTGTCCTGGAAGCAATGGTTGTCCATTATCATAGGTTTTGCAGGGGTTTTATTTATTTTTAGACCTGACATGAATTATCCGGTAAAATACCATCTCGTTGGATTGTACAGCGGGGTAGGTACCTCAATAGGTTATTTGTCCATTCATTACCTTGGAAAATATTACGATAGACGAACTATTTTGCTCTCTTTTTTAGCTGGTGGACTCATTCTTAGTTGTTTTTCATTTTTGGTGAGTGCGTTCTATCAGAATCCATCGTATGATTTCTTTCTTGCCTCTTTTATTATGCCTCAAGGATATGACTGGCTTTTAATACTATGTATGTCTGTCATTGCGTTAATTGGACAATCCTTTGTAACCAGTGCTTTTAGTTTAGGAAAACCGGCCGTTATGGGTACCCTTAATTTTTTACAAATACCTTTTTCATGGATAGCAGGTATGATGTTAGGCGATGCTAATTACAACCTTTATACCTATATTGGTATTTTCTTAGTATTATTAAGCGGAATTTGGATGTCTCAACTTTCAAATAATAGGTAAGTGCTTTATTTTGATTAATTTTAGGAATAAAAAAATGCAATCATGAAATTGGTTAATTTCTTTCAATTATTGGTTTTATCCCTTTTATTGGCTACTTGTGCCAAAAATCCAGTGACAGGAAAAAGGGAAGTGATGTTAATGTCAGAATCAGAAGAAATAAAATTGGGAGCTGAGTCAGATCCAGAGATAGTTGCGGAATTTGGGGTTTTTGAAAACCCTGAACTTCAAGCATTTATTAATGAAAAGGGAAATGAAATGGCCAAGGTCAGCCATCGCTCTTCCCTTCCTTTTCATTTTAAAATATTGGATTCGCCCGTGGTCAATGCGTTTGCTTTACCTGGTGGTTACGTTTATTTCACAAGAGGCATATTGGCGCATTTCAATAATGAAGCTCAATTTGCTGGGGTGTTAGGGCATGAAATTGGTCATGTTACTGCAAGACATGGGGCAAATCAATATAGCAAACAGATGTTGGCAGAAATTGGACTGGCTATTGGGGCCAGTATATCAAAAGAATTGGAAACCTTTGCTGAAATTGCCGGGGTTGGTTTACAATTACTTTTCATGAAATATGGCAGAGAAGATGAATCTCAATCTGATGAACTTGGGGTTGAATATTCCTCAAGAACAGGGAACGATGGTAAGCAAATGGCAGATTTTTTCAAAACCTTAGATAAACTTGGGGGGGAAGGAGAAGACAGAATGCCGGCCTTTTTAAGCACTCACCCAGCGCCTCTTGATCGCTTTGAAAAAGTGGGAGAGCTTACAAAAATCTGGCAGGAAAAATTGCCAAATAAGTCTTTTTCAGTGAATAGAGATTCCTATTTGAGGAGGATTGACGATATGCCTTATGGTGAAGATCCTCAACAAGGATTTGTGGAAAAATCAGTGTTTTATCATCCTGCTTTAGCTTTTTATTTTCCTGTTCCAAAAGATTGGACTCTAACCAATACCCCAAGTGAGGTTGATGTTACAGAAAAATCGGGAAATGCATTGCTCATTTTTGATTTAGCCAAAGGAAATGATTTTCAAGGGGCTTTAAATGAAACTTTAGATGAAAACGAATTGGTGGTAGTAAGGGATAAAAACAGACGTATAAATGGTTTTCAAGCCTTGGAAGCTGAGCTTAAACAGAAGACACCTGAAAGTGGTGCGGAACCATTATCAATAAAATTAATTCTTATTCAAGATGGTGCAAATATGTTTAGATTCCTTGCCATTGCCCAGGGTAAAGAAGTGAAAAGTTTTAATGCTGCTATGGATGACGTAGTGGATGGTTTTAATAGATTAACAGATAGAGAAAAATTAAACAGACAGGTTGAGCGTGTTCGAATAGTTAGCGTAAAGAGAAATGGAACGTTTTCAGAGGTGTTAGCTGATTATAAAATGCCCACCGCCAGACATAAGGAATTAGCTATTTTAAATGGGATGGAGCTAACAGATAGGGTAACTGCAAACATGCTCGTTAAGGTGATAAAAAATTTAAAACCTGAATAATTTGTTGTTTGATGTTGAAATTTATTGTGTTAGTCCTTCCTTTATTTTGTTTCTTTTCTCTGAAAAGCCAGGAAATTAGCTCCTCCCTGACCAGAGATACCGCGTTTATTTATAAAGGACAAACTAAAACAGCTTTGTATTTTGGAACAGATATCGGACAAAAGGCCTTTATACAACAATGGAAATTATTACTAAAGGAAAAATTAAATACTACCTTAAAAATTGATTCTAAAAGTAAAACGGAGATAAGTTATATTTCAAAAGAAATTAATTCACCCACTTTTTTTGGTGTTACTCCCACGACATTACATGTTACTTATGTAAATATCCGTAAAGATTCTTTAGTATGGATTTTGTTCGCAAAGGAGGACGGGTCTTTAGAAAAATGGAGGAGTTTAGCCAATCAATTTTTAGTCGACAAATTACCTTTGCTGTATAATAATGAATTTGAGATTTTAAAAAAAGACGTTCATTTCTTGGAGAAAGAACTGGACAATTACAGAAATAAATTGATTAGTAACAGAAAATTGATAACTAAACTGGAGAAAGAAAATTTTTCCCTGGAAGGCTTGATATTGGAGGAAGAGGATTCCCTGCGGGAAATGATTAGGAAGTGGTCCGATAAGATGAAAAAGTGGGAAAAGTTAAGGGCGGTTCCCTGAATCATTTTTTACCGCTTCATAAATAAATCTCATGCCATCTAAAGTTAAATTGGGGTCAATTACATAGAAAAAATCCTTCAAAGGGTGTAATATTGCCGATAAACCACCTGTAGCAATAACGGGAAACGGGTGGTTCAGTTCTTTCCTGATGGCCTCTACGGTATATTTTATAAGGCCAATATAACCAATAAGTACGCCGCTCTGTATGGCTTGTACTGTGTTTTTCCCGAGAACCGAGTCAGGTAAAATGAGTGGAACTTCTGGAAGTTGAGCGGCGCCTTTGAACAGAGATAAACTGGCCGTTTTTAAACCAGGAGCAATGGATACTCCTAGAATACCCGACGATTTACTCACGGTGGTAAAGGTCAAAGCAGTTCCAAAATCAATGACAATACTATCAAACGGATAACGATTAAAAACAGCATAAGCATTCGAAAGGATATCAGTACCTATCTCGTCTTGTGCAATAATACCCATTTTTAAGGTTGAAAAGTGCTGTTTGCCTATAAGTATGGGCTCTACCTTAAAATGTGCTTTCAATGCATTTAGCCATAACGGGATTAAAGATGGAACTACGCTACTGACTACAATATCTGTTATTTCAGACGTTTTTATTTCCCGTTCTACCAGTATTTCGTGTAAGGCATGGGTATAAAAATCTTTATCGTCGAGAGAAGGGTGAGACGAAAATCTCCAGATTTCGCTCCACGCGTTATTCTGCCAAATCCCCGTTACAATATTGGAATTGCCAATATCTACGGCCAATAACTTTCCTTTCATTCAACCATTTTTTATTCGACGACCAAAATATTAAGATTATTTGGATTTAGTTCAGTTTAAGAATAAAAAGATAGACGGTACATAGGTAAATTATGTTTTAAGACAAAGTGAAAAAGCAAGAATGAGTATTAAAATTAGTGGAGAGGTCTCTTTTTTATCATACCACCTTTTGTATCCTTGACAGGATGTTGGACCACAAAGGCACCAGGATCAATTTTTTCGATTTCCAGAAGGAGGTTGGTAACTTCCAAACGGGTGACCACACAAAATAAGATATTACTCTCTTTATCGAAAGTACCCCGGGAACCAAATCCTTTATCCGATTTAAAAACAGTAACTCCTCTTCCAAGTTCTATGGTAATCTGTTTTTTTATTTCTTCATTTTTTGTGGATATAATTAAAACACCTAAATATTCTTCTACCCCGTTAATTATAAAATCTACTGTTTTCGAGGCAGACAGATAGGTAAGCATAGAATACATCGCTGTTTCCATATTGGTCAAAAGAATGGCAAAACTAAAAAGGGCAATATTGAACAATGCGATAAAATCACCAACGGACAAACTACTTGTTCGACTCACAGATATAGCTAGAACCTCAGTTCCGTCAATAACTGCACCACCCCGAATGGAGAGGCCGATACCCGCTCCTAAAAAAAATCCACCAAAAATGGAAATGAGCAATTTGTCATCCGTTATGCTTGGGATAGATATAAAATGAACTAATACGGCCAAAAGTAGAATGGCCAGACTACTTTTTATCGAAAAGGATATAGAAATTTGCCTTGCGCCTAAAATAATAAAAGGAAGATTGATCACAATAATTAATAGGGATAAATCGACATTGGTTAATATTTTCATCAATAATGACATGCCCATAGCTCCACCATCTAAAAAATTATTTGGCAGTAAAAAGCCTTTTAGCCCAATACTTGCCATAACAACTCCGCTGCAGATGAATAAAAAATCTTTAGCATGTCGGGTATAAATAAGTTGGGTGATAAAATCACTCGTAGTACGAATCATAAAGGATACATTTTTATGCTATTAAACACCTTATAGATAGCACATGTTTTTTACTCAAGGTTTCTTTTGTTGCTTTCTTCCCGATAGCCACTTGGCAAACCTTTAAAATAGCTTAGGTTATTTGCCTGGGCAATAGGTATTTCCCAAAAGGTAATGCCTGTCGATTTCAGACCACTCTCCGTTGAGTAAGTTTTGCCATAATTCGTCGGGGATTACCCCATGAATAGTATCTCTATTTTGATATTTATTAACCTTTAGATTTTTCTTTAGCCATAGTTGGGTACCAATTTTTAGCGACACTGATTTATTGCTCCATATTATCTCCTCCTTATTCCTCAAAATCGACTGAAAATTAGTTTTTTCCGGAGCCTGAGGAATGGTTAATATAGGAAATTATAAAATAAGACTTATTATTTTACGATGCATAGTTTTTATATTTAAAATGAAGGATATGGTTAGCAAGGTTTTGTCGTTTTTGATAATTAAACAGCAGGGCAAATTGTCAGCGTGAAGGGCTATATTGAGGGTTTAAAATCAAAATAAAAGGTCAGGAAAATAGATCAGAAACTTGATATAGCTGTTAAAATAAGTAATTAAATAATACAAATTTCTTTTGAAAAAATATGAATGAGCCCATATTGTGAACAAAGTTTAAAAAACAACAACCTGACCGAAAATATTCGGGTCAGGTTGCGTGGAAATACATTCAGAATTGCCCTAACCTAAAATACCTACTGAATGTTTGTTTTTTGTTGGGTTAAAGGATTAGTATGAAATAATATGTTATCTAATTTTTGAAGAGAAATAACTTTTTCAGTGGATGGAACTAAAATTGAAATCGTATTAGGGCTTCCACCAAAGGATACCATTCGAATGGGAATGCCCTCCAGAACTTCAAAGATGCCTGGTAATAATTTTTCTGCATTAGCAATATTATCTCCCACGATGCTAATAATGGAGAAGTCGTCCTCCACTTGTATTTCTCCAAAAGGTGAAATATCAGTAATGATTTGGCTTAGCTTACTTTTATCATCAATGGTAAGAGAAACAGATACCTCGGAGGTGGTTATCATATCAATGGAGGTATGATGTTTCTCAAATACTTCAAAAACGCGTCGTAAAAATCCAAATGCATTGAGCATTCTACCTGATCTGATACGGATAGCGGTAATATTGTCCTTTGCGGCCATGGCGGTAACCAAATGTCCTGACGATTCCCCCGAGATTAAGGTGCCTGAAGTACCTGGAGTGAAAGTATTTTTCAAACGAATGGGAATTCCAGCCGTTTCAGCAGGTATAACGCAAGTCGGGTGTAGAATTTTTGCGCCAAAATAGGCTAATTCAGCAGCTTCTCTAAAGGAAACTTTTCTAATAGGATAGGTGTTTTGAACGTGTCTCGGGTCATTGTTATGCATTCCGTCTATGTCAGTCCAGATAATAATCTCTTCCGCTTTGATGGCTGCACCTAAAATGGTAGCTGTATAATCGCTGCCGCCTCGCTGAAGATTATCAATTTCGCCGGTGGAATTTTTACAAATATATCCCTGTGTTATCCATAGGTCATATTGACTATAATCTTTCATGAGAAAGGATAGCCGCTTGGAAATCCATTCAAAGTCAGGTTCACCATCTGGTAGAATTTGCATAAAATCCAATGCAGAAAGGAGGGCGGCATTATAACCACGATATTTTAGATATAGATGGAAAAGATGGGTAGATAAAATCTCTCCCTGAGCTAATATTAATTTCGCAGTCTCTGTGGGAAAAGGTGATGAAAGTGTTAACGTAAGCAGGGAAATAAAATCTTTCAGGACAGAAAACCCCATTTCTTGATAGGGGAGTTCAGGCAGTAAGTCTAAAATAAACAAATCATATTCTTTTTCGAATTCACGGATGATTTCGGTACCTGTATTTACATCATTTGCTTCAACAGCCTGGTTGAAGGCGACCAATTTGTTGGTCGTACCTGAAACGGCAGATAGTACAATCCAACATTGCTTTCCCGTATGAATCAATTCAGCTACTTCCCTCATTCTTTGAGGGCTACCTACCGACGTGCCACCAAATTTCCAAACTTCCATGTTGCCATTTTATTTAACAAAAGTAAAAGTCAGGATTTGGAGAACCAATTATTATATCTTTTTTGTACAAAATAATTTACTTTTGTTAAAAATTTAACAATGAAAAAATTATCTGAGATTGTTGAGGAAGAAATAAAGCGTTCTCCTTTTTTAATGGAATCATTGAGGGAGGGATTAATTAATATATCTGCCTTAGCCAGAAAAATACAAAAACCAGTTGAAAGAATCATAGGAAAGGGGGTGCAAACGAGTGCTATAATAATGTCTATAAACAGGTTACCTATTCAGGTAGAGCAAAAGCAGGAACCCAATCTGGTTCGATTTATATCGAAATTAAGGGATGTTCGGGTGAGGTCAAATATTGTTGATTATACGTTTGTAGCCTCGGGAACACTCATCCATGCTCAGACCTTGTTACTTGTAAGAGCTGCAGAACTTCCCAAATCGTTTCATTCCATTTCACAGGGGGTTACAGAGACCACTATACTTGTAGATGAATCGTTGGAAAACGATTTGATTCATATTTTCCGAAAGGAGAAATGCATTGAAAGAGAGAGAGATTTAACGGTACTTACCTTTTTATTGCCGGCAGAAAACAGGGTATTATATGGCTTTTACTATTTTATATTAAGGGAATTTGCCTGGAATGGAATAAACCTGGTGGAAATAATTTCTACATCGAATGAGTTTACCTTAGTCATTTCCACCAAAGATTTAGAGGCTGCATTCAAAGTGTTAAGCACTTTAAGGAATGGCTAATTTTGTTTGTGTAAGTTTAGATTTACGAGAAACACCCCTAACAAAAGGAGGAATGCCGCGAGAAGAGAATGACTGGTCAGATTTTCATTATTTAATTGCCAGCCTAAAAAAACGGCAATGACCGGATTAACATAGTTGGAGGTAGCTACCTTTTCAGGTTTTACGTGGTGTAATAAGTACTGGAAAGCTGAAAAAGCAATGATAGAACCAGCTAAAGTGAGGTAACTGAAGGCCAGCCAACTTTTTGTTGACACTTGTTGGAAAATGAAATGAGCGGGCTCATTGTTAATAAAAGCAAAGAGGAGGAGAATTAAACCTCCGAAAATCATTTGCAAGGAGGCGGAAAAGGATTTGGACGTAGGAAGTCGGGCATTTTTCACGGCTACTGTTCCCCAAGCCCAGGCTACAATGGCGGCAGTTATTGCAAAAAGACCTTTGAAGGTGTTTTTATTCCATGGAAATTCGGGTTGACCGACCAGAACATAAATCCCTGCCATTCCCAAGAGTAACCCCGTGATTGTTTTTGGATCGGGTTTTCTTTTATCTAATAACCAAACAAAAAGGACGACCATAACGGGTTCGAATGCAGCCATGAGAGCGGCTAAACCAGTATCTATATATTGTTCTGCCCAAACCACCATGGCGGTTCCCATCACTAAAAATAGGAAACCCATGCCAGCGGCAGACTTTACGTTTTGCCATTGGGGTAAAGGATCCTTTTTTAAAAAACCTATAGCAGCCATAATGGATCCCGCAAGAAGGAATCTCATACCAGAAAGCAGAAAGGGAGGAATATCCTCCATGGCTATGAAGTTAACTAAATAGGTAGAACCCCAAATTATGTAAATAGCCAGGAAGGATAAAACCACCAAAAAAGGTTGGTTATTGGATGTTTTCAACCCAGGCGATTAATTATAATCGTCATCATCGTCCCCTGAATCATCTCTTTCGTCATAAGAATCATTATCATCCATGTCAGAAGAATCATCGGCTATATCATCATCTAAATCGTTAACATCGCCGTATAGAAGGGGAGAATCATCATCTCCGAAAGCATCTTTAGGCGTTGAAACACCAAGAAGGTCATCGTCAAAATCATCAGGATCGACGGCAGGTTTCTTTTTATTGGGAGAAGACTTACGAATGACCGTAGTGATAATCCTTTTTTGTGGAACCGCTTTTTCAGTATCCTTTTTTTCCTCTGAATATTCCTGGATAGGTTTAATTTTCTTTTCCGGGGGTTGTTGTTGTTCGGAAACTTTAGCGGCCATACTTTTGGTAGTAGTCGGTACGGCTAGCAGTCTTCTTTTGTCTATGAGTTCACCTGTAACGATGCAAATGCCGTAGGATTTATTTTTAATCCTTACTAAAGCATTTTGGAGATCCTGAATATGGACGCGTTGGCGTATGGCCATATTGTTTAGCATTTCAACATCGTTATTGATACTGCTATCATCAACCCAGTCACCTCCATGCTCATCACTTGTGTTTTCCGTTATCTCAACAATTTGCTCTTGGAGCTCAGTCAAGTGTTTGGTGGCACGACGCAGTTTAGTTTCAATAATTTCGCGAAACTCATCGAGTTCAGCATCGCTGTAGCGCAATTTTGGATTATTATCCATAAGGAGTTTTGAAGATATTGATTCAAAATAAAGTGCAAGATTCCGAAGAATTTTTTAAAAAATATACTACTTGAAAAAAAATGTTTAAAAGTTTTCTAAAAAAAAAATTAAAAAACTGATTTTCAAGTATTTAGGTCATTTTTCTAAATCGTATGTCGTACATATCGCTTCGCCTGTTATTCAGGGCCTGGACGCTACCGAAGGCATGTAATTCTTTTAACAATTCCAAATCGACATCTGCCACTACGGTCATCTCAGAATTCGGGGTTGCTTCGGCCCGAACGCCATTTACGGGAAAGGCAAAATCGGTGGGAGTAAAGATGCCAGACTGGGCGTATTGAATATCCATGTTATTCACTTTAGGTAAATTTCCCACACAACCTGCAATGGCTACGTAGCATTCATTTTCAATGGCTCTTGCCTGAGCGCATAATCTCACTCTATTATAGCCATTTTGGGTGTCAGTAAGAAAGGGAACGAAAAGAATTTGTACATTATTTCGCGCATACCAACGGGCTAATTCCGGGAAACAAATATCATAATCTATGAGAATGCCAATTTTGCCGGCATCGGTATCGAATATTTTAAGTTTATTACCTCCCACCATACCCCATGCAGAGAGTTCTGAGGGCATGGGATGGATTTTATAACACCCGTCCCAGGTTCCGTCCCTTCGACATAGATAACTCACATTCAGAAGATGTCCGTCCTCGACGATAGGCATACTGCCGGTAATGATATTAATATTATATGCCATAGCATATTCAATAAATTTCTGGAGAAGTGGCTCGGTATAACGTGCCAGTTCCCGGACAGCTTTTGCCTCACCCAGATGATTAAATTCAGCTAAAAGTGGGGCATTGAAAAGGGCGGGAAAGACAATAAAATCAGATTTATAATCACTGACTGCATCGACGAAGTATTCCACTTGTTCGAGCAGCGCATTAAAATTTCTAAAAAGTCTCATTTGCCATTGCACGAGGCCCAGGCGAACCATCTGTTTGCTGTTAGCACTTAATTCTTCTTTTCCTTGAAAATATATATTATTCCACTCCAGGAGGGTAGCAAAATCTTTTGATTCTGTATCTCCTGGCATATAATTTTTGAGGATTTTTTTAACGTGAAAATTATTTGACATTTGAAAAGTTAGGGTAGGGTCATAAATTTCCTTGAGTTTCACCTTTTCCAAATATTCCCTTGGGGTCATCAGGTCGGCATAATGTTTATAATTTGGAATTCTACCCCCTGCTATGATGGCGCGTAGATTTAGCTTTTCGCATAAATCCTTTCGTCTGTCATAGAGTCTTCTTCCCAATCGCAAACCCCTGTATTCAGGTGCGACAAACATTTCAATGCCGTACAATATGTCTCCATCTGCAAAATGGGTGTTGAAGGTATAATTTCCTGTGATTTCCTGAAAGGTATGATTATCTCCAAATTTTTTGTAATCAACGATTATAGACAAAGCAGAGGCAACCACTTTGCCATCGACGAGAACACACAGTTGCCCCTCCGGAAATAAATCCAGTAATTTTTTGATATCATCTAATTGCCAATAATCTCCACCTATACCTGCATAAGCTTCAATCATAGCTTCTTTTAAACCAAAATAATCATCGAAATATAAATTTCTTAATTCAATTTTCATCGTAATTCTATTTATAAATGGCATTTATAACCAATGCCATATATCGTTTTTATGTAATCATCGCATTCAAAAGGAGCTAATTTTTTCCTTAAATTTTTGACATGCGCGTAAATAAACTCAAAATTAGCACTTTCCTCCATGTGATCACCCCAAAGATGCTCCGCTATTTTCTCTTTAGTTAGTACCCTGTTTTTATTTCTAATGAGATAAAAAAGGAGATCAAACTCTTTCTTGGTCAGGGTTAATACTTCTTCTTCAATAGTTACCTGATGTTCCTGAGGAAATAGGAATAACTTCCCAAATTGAATAGAGGTGTTAGGTAAATTAAATCTTCTTCTGTTAATCACTTTTATTCTGGCCCAGAATTCTTTTGGGTCCATGTCCCGATGAATGCAATCATCTGCACCCGTTTCTAAAAATGGAATAGTTTGGTTAAAGGTGCTTAGGTCATAAATAATAAACAGGCCAGTTCCGGTATCTTCTAAACGAATCATTTTTGTTATTTGAAGACCTTCGGTAATCTGATCATGCAAAAATAATAAAATAACGTCGTAGGAATGACTATCTATTTTTAATAACGCACTTTTAAAATCCGGGGCAATTTCACAAAGAAACCCACATTTCACCCACCATTTTTGCCAATTTATTCTGTTTTTTTCTTCAGAATCTATTAACAACATTTTCATAAGAACTAAGTATTTTCTTTGTTAATAAAGCATCTACTATTTTAATTATACAATTTAGAACGTATTTTTTATAAAATTCAAAATTAATTCAGATTTCTTCTTTTTTTTTGAATTAAAAAGCATTTTTTACTCATGAGTAAGAAGAAAAAGGAATCATTCAAAAAGGAGCCACAACTGGTCGATGACGCCTCTCAAATTAAGGCAAAGCGTGTTAAAGCTGTGCCTGAAAAGAAAAAATATAATAATCCTAAAAAATGGCTTCAAGCATTGGATGAAGAAGACGACTATGAGCAATGAGCCCAATGGTTAGTCAGTCCGTTTCACCTAGGTCTGTCAGATTATTTTCTCCCGGTGAGTTCGACCCTATCAATCATTTTTATCCGAAAGCATTAAATGCTACCATCCACCCAATGGTTTCATTTTTTTTGAATCTGGATAAAGACCGTATTGTTATCAGGTATTGTCATCTGCATCCTTTGGTAAAACCCCAGGCGCTCAAAGCCATTTTATCCTATCAATGTAGTCACTTTCTGTGGGCTGGCGCCGATTTATTGAATGTTACCTCAGCAAGCGGGCGAAGGCAGATGGTTATTATTGAAAATAATTCCTGTCCGTCGGGGCAGAAATCTATGCCTCTGACCGATGACCATCAGGAACAAGGAAGTTATAAAGATTTAATTGAACGAACTTTTTATCCCTACATTCTTAAAAATGCAACCATTGAAGGAGGTCTCGCTGTGTTGTACGATAAGAATTTGATGGAGGCCACAGGTTACGCAGCTGTGTTGGCTGATACTTGTATGGAAAAGGTGTATTTAGTTCCATTTTTCGATGAGGATAGTAATGATTTTGCGCGTTTTCAACAAGGTGTCCTTGAAATAATGGATGAAAACGGGCAATGGAAGCAAATTAGAGCGGCCTTTAGGTATGTGACACAGAGGCCATGGACCAGAATTCCACTTCAAAGTAAAACCCTCATATTTAACCCTATTATTGCTTGTCTGGCAGGGGGTAGAAATAAAATGACGGCAGCAAAAGCCTATTCCGATTTTAATAAGGAATGGGAAACTTTTGGCTTACATATCAATACCCCGCAGACGATATGGGATGTGAAAAAGGAAGAAATTCCTCAATACATTGCTGAGTTTGGAGGGCAAGGTGTAATCAAAGTGCCATATAGTAACTCAGGTCAGGGCGTTTTCACCATTGTATCAGAACGGGAACTCGAGGATTTCATGAAACTTGAATTCCCTTATGACCGTTTTGTTGTCCAAAGTTTAATTGGTAACTATAACTGGAGTTCCGAAACCTTGACAGGAAAGTTATATCATGTGGGAACGATACCCAATGCAAAGGGAAGAACCTTTGTTGCAGACCTGAGAATGATGGTCAGCTCTACAGAAGACGGTATTTTACCCCTTTGTACTTATGCCAGAAGGGCGAAATTACCTTTAGAGGATAATTGGACCTCTGACGCATCCTCATGGGACATGCTGGGAACTAATCTTTCTTTTAAATTGCCTTCAGGTGAATGGGACAGCGATACTCATCGCTTATTATTAATGGATAGAAGGGACTTTAATAAACTGGGTATTGGTCTCGATGACCTCATTGAAGCTTACATACAGACCGTTTTATCTACCGTTGCCATAGATAAAATGGCAGAATCACTTATTTCTCCCTTGGGCGATTTAAATAAATTGAAATTCAAACAGGTCAACGATGATCAGGGCCTGATGAATGAAATATTGAATTATGATTGATTTTTATGGCTCTGAAAGTTGGCCTATTACATTACGTTCGAATTTCACCAGCCGATAATATTTATAAAAATTTTGTCTTGTTGAATTTTTATCATCGCCAAAATTCCGGGCATTTATAAAATTAAATATTCCAATTTTGACTTTAAATGCTTTCTTTATGACATCTATTGAAATTTCATCGATACCTCTTAGTGTAACAGATTGTTATAGTATGGTATCCACTCCCAATGGTGGAGGTCAGGCTATTTTTGTAGGCACGGTAAGAAATCAAACCCAAAAAAAGAAGGTTTTAAAACTTGTGTTTGAGGCATACACGCCAATGGCTATCAAGGAAATGCAAAAAATTGGTTTAACTCTGGAGGAAAGATGGGGTGCTTTGAAGGTAGTTATCCACCATCGGGTAGGGGAATTGCTTGTTGGTGATATTGCTGTGATTATCGCCGTTTCAACGCCTCATAGAGCAGCTGCCTTTGAAGCTTGCCAATATGCTATTGATACCCTCAAAGAAACCGTTCCCATTTGGAAAAAGGAGTTTTTTGAAGATGGGGAAATTTGGGTGGCTGCTCATCCCTGATTTAAAATTGAAAATAAATAAATGGTACCGTTCTCTGTGTGTTTAATATCAAAACACTGGTTATAACCAATGATACCAAAATGGCCTGAACAACAAAAGATTGCTTACTAAACCATTTTGTTAAATTCTCTTTTAGGACAATAGGGGAAAAATGTAGGACAAAACCAAACAAAATAGCGGGTAACACATAAGGTGTTTTATCATGAACTTCCATTATAAAAGAAGGGTCAAAATGAATAGAAGCCAATTTTGATAATACTTTTCCTAGTAATTCTCCGGATGGTAAAATGGAACCAATCGCTCCCGCTCTGAAAAATATCCAGCAAAATGCAACAAAATGGAAAGTAAAAATACCCGATATTAATAGGGGTATTTTAAAGTTTTTAACCCATTTTTCAATCAAAACACCTAATGAAAATAATAAAGTTGCCCCTAAAGCAAGGTGTAGAACAAATAGCTGCCACTCCATTACCTGCCATTTTTCCATCGTTTCACCCGTCATTTTGAAAAATAAGTAAGCACTTATTCCACCTAACAAACTAAGAATGAGTATAAAACTTTTACTCAAGGGTTTACTCAAAAATTGACCCGCCGAGGAAAGTAATCTGTCGAGGGCTAATCCTATGCCATGTAAACCACCCCATAAGATAAACATCCAGCCAGCTCCATGCCATAAACCACCGAGTAACATGGTTAGGAATAGGTTTATATAGGTTTTTAGCTTACTTCCCCTGTTACCTCCCAGTGAAATATATAGATAATCGCGAAGCCAGGTAGATAGTGAAATATGCCATCTTCGCCAAAATTCTTGCAAAGAAGTGGATAAGTAAGGGCGGTTGAAATTTTCTGTTAAAGTGAAACCCATTAAAAGCGCCAGGCCAATAGCCATATCGGAATATCCTGAAAAATCAAGATAAATTTGTAAAGTGTAACCATAAACGGCTAAAAGATTTCCCATACCGGAATAAAGAGAAGGATTTTCAAAAACCCTGTCCACCCA
>JAFMBH010000205.1 GCA_017858735.1 Bacteroidota bacterium | reverse complement strand
TTCGATGCTTTCAAGGAGTGGGTGGAAACCCAGCAAAAGAACATATTGACCAAGGGAGCCATTGGCAGGGCATTGCACTATGCCGTCAACCAACTTCCCCTGATAGAACCATTCTTTGAAGATGGCAGGATCCATCTGGACAATAATGCCATTGAAAACAAGATACGACCTCTGGCACTGGGGAGGAAAAACTTCTTATTTGCAGGTTCCCACGAGGGAGCAAAGAGGATCGCTATGATGTATTCCTTTTTTGCTTCCTGCAAGGAGGCAAATGTCAATCCCTACGCGTGGATGACAGATACCCTAAACAGGATTGGAAATCATCCCATCAATAAACTCTCTGAATTACTCCCTAGTAATTTTCAGAAATTATAAAATATGTACTTAGACAGACGGATACTATATTTTTATGAAATTATTTCCAAATAAGACAATCCCCCACCTCAAACCACAGCCATATTTTTCAAAAGTTTTTTAAGATACTAGAAATAACAAAACCCCAATAAATCCTACCATTTTTGCAGAATATATCTAGGTTTTCATTGCACCATAACTACCACTTTTTTGCTGTAAAATGTGGTTAGTTGGCTTTTTCATTTAGTTTTTTAAAGATATAAGCAAGTTCTTCCATTGTTATAGTAAGATTATCTGTGTCAATATATTCCTCATAAGTTGAATAGTCAAAGATAATGCCAGTGATTTCTGCTATTTCTCCATCAATAATGGAAATGGTGTTTTTAAAGATGTCTTCATACCCAACAACAAATGATATACTGGATTTTGGTTGCTTTCTGCTGATATAAAAAGCAAGTTGTATCATCACAAAAGTTTGAAAGGGGTTATAGAGGCTTGAACCAAGAACCACATCCATCCATTCACTTTTGTGGTCAGCAAAAGGATAAAAAAGGTGTCTGGCTAAACCTGGTCTAACCAGTTGTGCATAGTGGCTGAATTGCTTAAAAAACTTTGTGTCATCTCTGCTAATATCCAAATCCAAGATGTCCTCATAAATAGGGCTCTCAAAGAATTTGGATAAAATCTCCTCAAAATTGGAGTTATTTTGAAAAAACACCTCATTATCAATGTAGATATTGAAATTAGGCTTGATATTAAATCCCATATTTTATATGTTTTATTGAAATAAGTATAAGAGTTTAAAGAAAAAAGTAAATTATTAAACCTAAAAAATCTAACTTCACCAAATAATCATATAAAATCCAAAGTTATGTATCCAAAAGTCATATTCCTTATCCTTTTTCCACTTTTTGCTTTTTCCCAATCTCCACAAAAGATTAACTTTCAATCCATTTTGAGAAACACTAATGGTGAGGTTGTTGCAAACAAGTCTGTAAGTTTAAAAATCTCCATACTATCTGGTTCGATAAGTGGTAGTTCAGTTTATGGTGAAACCCATACCAAAACAACTGATGCCTCTGGGTTAATAAGTTTACAGATAGGTAATGGGACTGTTTTAAGTGGCGTATTTGCTAATATTGCTTGGGGTGATTTTCCACACTTCATCAAATTGGAAGCCGATTTTAGTGGTGGAAGCAACTTTGTTGTATTGGGAACACAAGAACTAATGAGTGTGCCTTATGCGCTTTACGCCAGTAAAACTGATACATCCTCTTTGAATTTGGTGAATAGGTTTAGTTCCAAGGTTAATATATCTGACACCTCTACAATGCTGACAAATTATAGAACTGGATTGAATAATAAGGTTAATGTTTCTGACACAGCAAGTATGCTTGCTAATTACCTGATGGGAATTAACGCTAAGGTAAATATAACGGACACTACTGCTATGTTAATACCTTACCTGCGTGACGCAGATACGACGGCTATGTTAGCAAATTACCTGACGGGAATTAACGCTAAGGTCAATATTACAGATACCTCAGATATGCTTAATCCCTATTTGAGAAAAGCGGATGCAATTACCAGTGGTAGCGTTGAAACTGATCCAGTTTTTAATGTTAGTGTTGCCAAAGGGATAACTGGAATAGATACCGCCTATTGGAATAGGAAGTTAAACATAGCAGACTTCCCATTGGGCACAACTCTCGGCAACATACAATATTGGAATGGTACGAATTGGGTTAATCTTGCTCCTGGTCAAAATGGACAAACATTAAATTTAATAAATGGCATACCCTCTTGGTCGGGTGCAGCTTACCCAACGCTGACTACATCTTCTGTATCTTCGATAACATCTACCTCTGTTAATAGTGGGGGTAATATTTCTTCCGATGGTGGCGCAGCAGTCTCCGCTCGTGGATTGGTTTATGCAACAACTTCTAATCCCACTCTTTCAAATACGATATTAACCATTGGTTCTGGCACAGGTAGCTTTTCTGGTTCAATAACTGGCTTAACTCCCAATACTACCTATTACGTCAGGGCTTACGCAACCAATAGCGCTGGAACAGGTTATGGCAATGAAATTACCTTTCAAACTTTACCTGTTGCAGTCCCTACCTTAGTTACCACCGATGCGTCGGGGATTACCCAAACAACGGTAACGTCAGGTGGAACTATCAGCAATGACGGAGGAGCAACAATCACAGAAAGGGGTATTGTTTATGGAACTTCCACCAATCCTACAACTACGAATACCAAAGTAACCAGTGGCAGCGGAACTGGTAGTTTTAGTTTAAATGTTACATCTTTAACACCAAATACGACTTATT
>JAFMBH010000023.1 GCA_017858735.1 Bacteroidota bacterium | reverse complement strand
GCTCTATTAATAAACAATAAGCCTCTTTATTATCCTTCTTTTACAAATGATTTGCACTATGAGGTGGAGGTAATTATTAAAATAGGTAAAAATGGAAGGCACATTGAACCTCAATTTGCTTCTGATTATATTGAGGAAATTGGTTTAGGTATCGATTTTACAGCCCGGGATATCCAGGCTAAACAAAAAGCGAAAGGATTGCCCTGGGAAATTGCCAAAGCATTTGATCATTCAGCTGTGTTAGGTAATTTTAAACCACTTTCTGCCTATCCAGATACTTCTGCTTTTGAATTCCAGTTGCTTAAAAATGACGAATTAGTACAACAAGGTAATACTGCTGATTGTATTTTTTCTTTCGAGACCTTAATTGTTTACGTGTCAAAATATTTTAAGCTCCAAATGGGAGATTTCATTTACACTGGTACCCCGGCAGGGGTTGGACCTGTGGTCATTGGTGATAAATTAGAAGGAAAAATGTTGACAAACGAAGGATGGGAATCTTTCTTTACCTGTAACATTAAATAATTTAATTTCTATCTTTGATTATATTTTTAATCCATTATATAATTTAAACAAACCTTTAATATGGCTTATCTTTTCACTTCAGAATCAGTATCGGAAGGTCATCCGGATAAAGTGGCCGACCAAATATCTGATGCACTTGTTGATCATTTTCTTGCTTTTGACCCTCAATCGAAAGTTGCTTGTGAAACCTTAGTTACAACAGGTCAGGTTATTCTTGCCGGTGAGGTTAAATCAAAAGCATATCTTGATGTTCAACAAATTGCTCGTGATGTTATCAAACGTATTGGTTATACCAAGTCAGAATATATGTTTGAATCTAATTCTTGTGGCGTTCTTTCCGCTATTCATGAGCAATCGCCCGATATAAATCAAGGCGTCGAAAGAGCGAAAGATGAAGATCAGGGAGCGGGTGACCAAGGTATGATGTTTGGTTATGCTACCGAGGAAACGGAGCATTATATGCCTCTAGCGTTAGATCTGGCACACAGAATTTTATTGGAACTGGCGGAAATTCGTAAATCTGCGAAAGCAACTGATGCCATGAATTACCTCAGACCTGACGCAAAGTCTCAGGTGACCATTGAGTACGATGATAACCATAAACCTATTCGAATAGATAGTATTGTTGTCTCTACGCAACATGATGATTTTAATGAGAATGAACAGGTAATGTTAGAGAAAATTAAATCTGATGTTATTCAGTTACTCATTCCAAGAGTTAAAGCAAAATTAAAACCTGAATTACAGGCTTTATTTACAGATACCATTACCTATCACGTCAATCCTACAGGTAAGTTCGTTATTGGCGGACCTCATGGAGACACCGGATTAACCGGAAGAAAGATTATAGTTGATACCTACGGGGGCAAAGGTGCTCACGGTGGAGGTGCATTTAGTGGTAAAGATCCTTCAAAAGTGGACCGTTCTGCCGCTTATGCTACCAGGCATATTGCTAAAAATCTGGTTGCTGCGGGTGTTTGTAAAGAGGTTTTAGTGCAGGTTTCTTATGCGATTGGTGTCGCTAAGCCTACCAATATTTATATCAATACTTATGGAACAGCCAAAGTAGCAAAAACAGATGCTCAGATTGCAGAGATTGTCTATGGCATTTTCGATATGCGACCTTATGCGATTGAGCAACGATTGAAATTAAGGAATCCTATTTATAGTGACTCAGCAGCGTATGGTCACATGGGAAGAATTCCCGAGATTAAAACATTGACCTTCAAGGATGGCTCCGGTAAGCAAATTACCAAAGAGGTGGAACTTTTCACCTGGGAGAAACTAGATTATAAAGACCAGGTTAAAAAAGCCTTTTCGTTGTAAAAATCACTTTCCCGTACCCTGAACGAGTACTACCAAAGTGTAAAACATAATTTTAAAATCCAGCGCAATAGATCTGTTTTCCAAATAAAGGATATCATATTTAAGGCGCTGGATCATTTGATCCACATCAGACGCATAACCGTATTTGACTTGACCCCAGGAAGTTATACCGGGTCTCACTTTCAACAGATGGCGGTAATGTGGCGCCTGCTCCATAATCTTATCGATATAAAATTTCCGCTCAGGGCGTGGACCCACTAAACTCATCTCCCCAATGAGTACATTCCAGAATTGAGGTAATTCATCGAGCCTCCATTTTCTCATGATAGCGCCAAAGGGCGTGCAACGGTTATCTTCATCTTTAGAAAGTTGGGGACCACCGTTTTCGGCATTTTCGTACATTGATCTGAATTTCAAAATAGTAAACGGTACGCCTCGCAAGCCAATTCTTTCTTGCCTGTAAAATACCGGCCCAACAGACGATTGCTTCACTTTTAGGGATAGATAGGCAAAGAGCGGAGATAAAAAAAGTAAAGAAACAAAGGAAACCAAAATATCCAGGACCCGCTTGAAGGCAATTTGCCAGGGAGGCATTATTTCCTGATTTATTTCAATGAGGGCAGTGCCAAATACTTGATTCATTTTTACCGTACCAAGCATAATATCATACATATCGGGAATAATTTTAACATGTAAAATGGGTCTGAAATCAAATAAGGCAGTTATAAGCTGTTTTAATAAATTGTGTTCCTGCGTTTGTATGGCAATAATGACCTCCTCGATTTGGTATTCCTTAATTATACTGTCTAAGTCTTTTATATTTCCGAGGTATTTTAATTTGGTCTCTAAAGGAGATACTTTTTCTTTGTTACTTCGTAAAAATCCAATGAAATGATAACCATAGGAACGCTTTTGTGAAATTATTTCTTCATATAAAGCCAGCGCTTCTGTATTACCTCCAATGATGATGGTATTAAATTTTACCATTCCCTGACGGATCCGTCGAGATGCTGCGGTTAATAAAAACATTCTGGTAACCACGGTAAGTATAAAATGAAAACTGAAAAGGGCTAGAAATGATTGATAGTAAGTAGTATAATTAGAAACAAAATCATCAAGTATCAGCGTAAAAAACAGGATTAAAACGCCAAAAAAGGAGAGAAAAAAGGTTCTTGACAGGGTTTTTAACCTCGAATGTCTGTGTATATCACCATATTGATCAAATAATGAATACACCAGAAACCAGCCAATGGGTATAATAATCAGTCCGTACCAGAAATTAATATCTTGAAAAATGACCGAAACGTTCTCTTCTTTTTCAATAACTATTTTTCTGTAAGCAAAAAAAGAGCCCCAGGCAATCATTGCACAAAAATAATCAGCCCATTTATAAAAGAGGGTATGATTATTCAGATGCCTTTGTTTTGTTTTGCTCATTAAAAAGAAATTAGTTTGATATTGTCAAAATGAACACTGGCACTCTCCTTTCCCTCTGGTAACGCGGTATTAAAAATAACTCTGTAATAGAGCGATTTTCTTAAGGCAAGGGTGCTTCCTAAGTTAAAATATATCTTTTTCCAATCTGCCGATTCTTTAAATCCTGCAATAGGCACAATAATACCTGCTTCCTCGATATTTTCAGTATCATAAAATTGAACGCCAATTATGCAAGGTGCCTCTCCTTTATAATCCATCTCCAGATAAACGGGTTGACCTGGATTAAAGGTGTTTTTATACTTAGCGTTTGACCCCACGGTTACTATTGGCGCAGATTTGGATACCTGAATTTTTCCGGAAAATTTACCCTCAAAGACATTGTTGTCGCTGTAAGGTAAGACCCTGTTTTCGGGTAATCCGCTGACTAGAAAAGAAAAAAAAGAGGTGTTATTTTCAAAATTTTCTATAAAATGAAATTTCGACGTCGATAAATAGCTGGTTTCCAGCTTCAAAGTATCTGTTTTTAATGACGTTAAATTAACCTTTACTTTGATTGAGTTGAAAAATGGATAATTCTCAGGCGTTGCTCCTATGCCATTTTCCTTTATGCCCGCTTGAATAGTTAAATTTTGTTCCCCATATAATAATAACGGAATTTTTGCCGGCAAGGGGAACATACCTAAAAATTCAGTATCGTTAAATAACCAGATATCAGTTATCCTTTCTGAAATACTTCCCTGATTCACCTGGGTTTTTAAACGAAATTCGCTTATGTATAGATAACTGGGGGTAGGTTCGTTTTGATCTAAAAAAGAACAGGACGAAAATGTTAGCAACAATAAAAAATAAATATGGGCAAATGGGTGTTTTGATGATATCATTACAGAAAAAATTTTACAATATTAGTGTGTATTAAGGTACTTTTGCACAGATAAAAACGCCAGCATTATGAAAAAAATATTTTTAGTTGCTTATCTTTTAGTCCAAACCAGTGTTTTTTCTTTTTCCCTGGATCTGGAACTTAATCAGTGGTACGACTTTACGGGCAAAATGGACGACAAAAGTATTCAACTTTCTTTCTATACCCTAAAATCTGGAAAACTTATTGGCAGTTTTTGTTCCATAACCAATGAACCTAAAGTGCTTTTGACTGGCAATGTAAAGGGTAATGAAATTTATTTAACAGCTTCTTTAAATGGAAAAATCACCGATGAATTAATAGGTAAAATATTCACCGATGACCAGGACATGCTGGAGGTAAGCTGGCAAAAAATGACTGCTGGTGTGAAAAGTATATATAAAGCCGTATTGTCATCGGTTACCACGGGAACAGAGGGTAAAAGATATTCCCATGTTTTAGGATCAGATGCAGCAGTGGAACAATTTGTGGCCAATGTGAAAAAAGCGGTAGCAAAGGGCGATAAAATATGGTTGGCTGCTAACCTCTTCTATCCATTAAAGGTCAGAATTTCTGAAAAATCTTCAGTAGTGTTAAAGAATAAAAATCAGTTTTTAGCGCAGTACGATAAAATTTTTACGACTGCTTTTAAATCTACACTAAATAAAACTTTTTCCCACAATCTATTCAATAATTATCAAGGTGTTATGATTGGTAATGGGGAGATATGGATAAATAATACATTAAATGCCTCTGAAGCAAAACCTATCTTTCAAATCATTGCTATAAATCCTTAACTGTTGTAGCTTGATTTTTCCATAGCGGTTTTTTTTTGTTCCTTTGTTCCATGAAAAAAGTAAAATATTTAATTGTTGGTCAAGGGATTGCTGGTACCGTTTTGGCACATACGTTGGAAGATGAACACCTCGATTTCCATATTATTCATCAACGTCAATCGGGTGAATCCTCCTCCGTTGCGGCAGGTATTATCAACCCCATCACCGGAAAGTATTTTATAAAATCATGGCAGGTAGATACCTTAATACCTTTCGCTGAAAAGAAATATTTTCAATGGGAACAGAGGCTTAATAGCTATTTTTATTTTCCCCGAATTATTCTTAGGTCCCTTCATGGAGTATCAGAGCAAAATGATTGGCTTGCCAAAACAGCAGATCCTTCAGTGAAACATTATATTGCTGATTTTGTGGATGTTACCCCGTTTGACTGGATAAATAATGAACCGCTCGGTTATGGTCAAACCATTGGTGGCGGTCAGGTTAAATGGCATGATTTTCTGACGCAATCGGAGGATTATTGGACTAAAAAGGGGGTGTACACCAAAGCATTATTCGATTACCAGGCCTTGGTAATTTCAGAAAATGGCGTTCAATACGGAGATATTTTGGCTGAACAAATTATTTTTTGTGAAGGACATTTCATGTTACAAAATCCATGGTTCAAATTTTTACCATTAGACGGTGCTAAAGGCGAAGCGCTTTTAGTGCAAATAGATAAGGTTCATCTCGATATTATCATAAAACATAAATTTTTTCTTTCCCCTTTTTCTGAAAATGTACTTTGGGCAGGAGCCACCAATAAATGGGAATTTTCTCATTTCCTGCCCGATGAAGATTCGGAAATCTTGCTCCATAGTGAGGTGGCTAAAATGATTCATCAAGAGTACGCTATATTAAAACATTTGGTGGGTATTCGGCCTACGGTTAAAGATAGAAGGCCTCTCATTGGTCGTCATCCCGTCCATTCCAGATTATTAATATTTAATGGGTTAGGAACAAAAGGAACCTCCCTCGCGCCGTATTGGGCGAATCATTTTGTTGAATTTTTATATAAAAATGGGGTTTTAAGTAAAGAAGTTAGCATCAACAGGTTTAAAAATAAATAATCTAAACCTTTTCGTCGTTATCCATTTAATTCAAGTAATAAAAAATTTACCATGAAATGTATTGTTCTCAAAGCATTTTTATTTATACTTCCAATGGTCGGATGGGCTTCAACTTCCAATGTTGAAATCTCTATTCATGAATTTGAAAAAACACCTTCAATGAATTACAGTCAACTATGGAAAACAGTAGATTCTCTCCATCAAAATGGATTGTATAGAGAAGCATCGGCTAAGGTGGACATTATTTATAATCTGGCAAAGGAAAATAAAGAAACGGAGCAATTTATTAAGTCTTTACTATATAAGGTTAATTATTCAAATGAGTTGGACGAGAATGGAAATATCCTTGGAATTAAAAGGTTAGAGAAAGAACTTCTTAGCATTGAGTTTCCCGAAAATGCTATCATTCACAGTATTTTAGCAGAACTTTATGCAAATTATTTACAAAGGGAATCCTGGTCATTGATGGATCGTAAAGAGGTAGAGGGCGAAAGACCCGATGACCTTAAATTATGGTCCATCAGACATTTTGAAGATGTAATTTCTGAGCATTATTTTAAAAGTGTTTCATTTCCTGATGCTAAAAATTTTGAACTAAAAATAATAGACGGACTTTTTTTGAATCCGGCAAAAGAGACTTATTTTTTAAAAACCCTTTATGATTTTCTGGTCTTTCGTGCCACGCAATATTTCACTACTCAGGAGAGTAGATTAATAAAGCCAGATGATGTTTTCTATTTGCAAAATGCTGCCTCTTTATCCTCTTTAGAAACTTTTATAAATATTGATTTTTCAAGGGCAGATGCTAACTCTTTTGTCAGAAAAGCTCTTTTATTATTTCAGGAGGTTTTAACTTTTCATCGTTTAGATAAAGATCCTACCATTTTAATTGATTTTGATCGTCAACGTTTATTATTTGTCCATCGAAATTTGATTTATGATGAGAAAGACGTTTTATTGCGTAAGGAATTAGAACATTTAATAGCAAAGTTCCCTGTCCAGGCTACTACGGCTGAAACTTATTATTTGTTAGCCAATGAAAAGTACAAACAAAAATTATTAAACGAATCGGTGGCTTTATGTGAACAAGCAATTAAAAAATATCCTAAAACCTTCGGGGCGTATAAATGTAACGAATTATTGCAAAGTATCAGGGTAAAAAATTTATCATTAACTATAGAAGACAACGGGTTACCTAACCAGCCCATTTTATTAAAAGTTACTTTTCAAAATATCCAGTCATTTAAAGGAGGGGTCGTTCCTGTTTCTTTTTCAATCTTCCAGCAAAGTAAATTATTGTATATAGAGAAGGACATTCAATTGTTTTTAAAGAATAAAAGGCCTGAAAAAGAGTCTGTAATAGTTCTGCCCACCTCTATTGATTATCAGCAACATGTGACTGAAATTCCTTTGGAGGGACTCCCTGTAGGTCATTACTTGTATGTGTTTAAAAGCGATGAAACAAAGTATTCCTTTTTATCTTTTCAAATATCAAACATTGGCTATTTTGTTAATAATGAGGGATTTGAAAAGGTAGCATTTCAATTTTTCGATAAAAAATCGACGGAACCTAAAGGAGGTACCACTGTTTTGGCAATCCCCGTGAGGACAGGTTATTTTTCGCCCAATGCGCCTGTCATTACCTTTAAAGAAACATGGAAAGAGAGTGATGACCAAGGTTTTCTTTCATATTCTTTGCCCCAGGGTTCTTTTAACTTCAAAATAACCAATGGGGAAGATACCTTACTGACAGAGGAGAATTTTTATATTGGGGAAAGGTATAGGGAAGAATTAACAACGGTTTTAAAATCAAATATTTTTCCTGACAGGAAGATTTACAGACCGGGACAAACCATTTTTTGGAAAGCCATTTTAATGGAGCGCAATGGCATTGAAAAACCAAAAGTTTCTGAAAATAGGGAGGTAACCATTTCTTTCTTTGATCCAAATGGTAGTTTGTTAGTCCAAAATACCCTGCTGTCTAATGAGATGGGTTCACTCAACGGCCGTTTTGACATTCCTTTGAACCTTGTAAAGGGAAATTATACCCTGGTTAGTTCCCATGGTGGTAACAGGGAAAGTATTCAGGTAGAAGAATATAAGCGTCCGCAGTTTGAGATAATATTTGAAAAAGCTCCCGTTGGAATACTCGGCGATTCTTTAGAAGTTAAAGGACATGCTGCCTTTTTTAATGGAAAATCGATTGAAAATGCCATAGTAAAATGGGAAATTTATAGGAAATCGTTTCCGTATAACTGGCGGTCAATGCGTCGGTTCTATACCCGAGATGCTGGTAGTTTTTTGGCGTCAGGTGAAGGTATAACCAACGAAAACGGAACGTTTATTATTCCTTTTTTTGCTCAGACAGATATTTCTATCGGGCAAGATAAACGACCTGCTTTTCAGTTTGAAGTAAAGGTTACAGTAACTTCTCCGTCTGGTGAAATACAACAAAAGACCCTTACTTTTAATATTGGTTACTCAAAGGTTAAGCTGGATGTTGAGATACCCGAAAATTGGGATAAACAAAAGGGCACGCTAGATTGGTCTCTTTTTTTAACCGATTGGAATGGGGACAAGGTATCTGGCGATGTAAATATTTCCCTGGTCAAATTAAAAGCACCCAGGCAACATTTTGTCCAAAGAAAATGGCCTTTTCCTGATTTACCCTCAATGAAAAGGGATGATTATATTCGACTGTTTCCTTACACCCCTTGTTTTAACGAAGATAATTTAGATTCTCTTGAAGTAATACAGACTATCTATGAGGATAATCTTCTTGTGGACGGGGAGAAAAAGTTGGAAATACCCATGACGAATCTTGAATCGGGTTATTATGCAGTAAAAATAAAATGGAAGGATGGATCGACCAATGTAAATACAAAAATAGATCAAAATTTATTCTATTTATTTGATTCAGAATTAGTTAGAATTGCAACACCCAAATGGCTGGATATTCATTTAGCGAAGGATATTTATAATTTAACAGACACGCTTGATTTCAAGATTGCTGCGGCAAATGAAATTAAAAAGGTCCTTGTTTCCTTTACTTTGGGTGAAAAAATATACAAAGAATGGGTGAATGTAGAGAAGGTAAATCGCTTGAAAATTCCAATAGCTGAAGAGCAGGCTGGTTTAGGTAAATTGGAAATAATGGCCTACTTTCAGAATGAACCCATTTTTATTTATAAGATCATAAAAGTGGTCATTCCTGAGGAAAAATTAAAAGTAACTTATCAACGGACGAAGGAAATAGTATCGCCGGGTGAAAAAGTTCATTGGGAACTCAATATATCTTCGGAGAAAGGTGAAAAATGGCCAGTTGAAGCGGTAGCAACTCTTTTTGATGCTTCATTAGAATCTTTTATACCCCACGAATGGTTCTTTAATGGTTTTGAAAAAAGTAATTATTTACCATCTTACTGGGTTGTACCTCAACCCGTTTTAAGAGACATTTACGTATCATTTCAACTTAAAAAATTAAGATTCAAAACGATTAATAAATATTATCCTACGTTAAATAATTTTTCTTTTTTTCAGGAAAACAATTATTTAAGAGGATTGAACAAAAGACACATGTCTATGCCTGCAATGGCCATGCAGACTTTTTCTGAATCGGCAATACCAAACGAGGGGATGATAGAAAATGATAATATCAATTTGTCGGAGGAAACGATGGAAATGAATAATTCAGAAGAGGGGCCGATGATCCGGAATGATTTTTCAGAATCGCTGTTTTTTATGCCGGAACTTAAGTCTGATAGTCTTGGAAATATTAAGCTTTCATTTACCATGAATGACGCGCTGACCCGATGGAAATTTATGCTCTTAGCGCACCGTTCAGATATCGCTTTCGGCTATACTGAAAAATACATTGTTTCAACGTTACCCGTTATGCTACAGACCAATGCGCCAAGGTTCTTAAGAGAAGGTGACGAAATTAAATATGCTGTTACGCTGACAAATACCACCAATGAAGATATATCGGGAAAGGTTTTTTTTAAAGCCTTTCATGGTGAAACGGGTCAGGATTGGACAACGAAGCTTGGCTTTAATGATGAATTTATTTCTGTAACTGTTCCAGCCGGTAAAACAGTACCCGCGTTTTTGCCATTTAAAATCCCAGCTAAAGTTGGTTTGAATAGTCTGAACCTGCTTATAAAATTTGCATCGGGTGATTTTGGGGATGCTATAAAAGAATGGATTCCTATACTACCTTCTCAAATATTAGTTACTGAAGCAAAACCATTTCTATTAAGAAAATCCGAAAAAATAGATATTGAATGGCCAAATAAAAACGAAGGGAATCATTTGGGTAATGAAAATTTTGATTTACAGATTACCACCCATCCAGTTTGGATAGCCCTGAAATCGTTACCTTATCTTATGGAGAACCCTTATGACGGTAATGAACAATTATTCAATAAACTTTATGCCAATGTTTTGGGTACTCACTTGTTATCTCAATATCCGACCATTTCAAATGTTTTAGACGAATGGAAAAATTCAGGGTCTTTAGCTGCTAAACTTGACAAAAATGAGTCCTTGAAATCGGCCTTATTAAAGGAGACTCCCTGGGTTGACGAAGCGAAAAGTGAGCGGGAACAACGACTTAAAATAGCTGAATTACTGGATGTGTCTAAAATGACGAAGCAGGTAAATGCTTTGAGTAAATTATTGGCAGACAGGCAATTGTCCAATGGTAGCTGGTCCTGGTTTCCTGGAGGCAATGGTCATTGGTATATCACCCAGTATATTTTAGGAGGATGGGGAAAATTAAAAAAATTAGGATTGTTAGATCCAAATAATCCCCAGCGTTTCATTGACAACGCAAATCAATTTTGTGACGATCAGATGCTAAATTATTATCGGGATATTATAAAAACTAAAGCCGACGAAGTCGTTTTATCAGATATTATTATTCATTATTTATATACGCAGAGTTTCTTTAAAGACAGGATTGTAAATAGTCAGGTTAAGGAAGCATTAGCCTATTTTGATGCCCTTGCAAAGAAAAAATGGTTGACTATGAGTCTTTTACAACAAGGTCAACTGGCACTTTTCTGGTATAGAAACGGTGAGATGGATATGGCAAAAAAAGTGATAAACAGCTTAAATGACCGGGCCATTAAATCTAAAGATTTAGGCATGTACTGGAAAATGAAAAATGGCTTTCGATGGTATGAAAATCAAGTCGAAATTCAAGCGTTGCTCATCGAAGCTTTCTCAGAAACTGGATTTATGAATCAACATTTAGCGGAACTTAAACTGGCCTTATTATTAAATAAACAAACAAATAGTTGGTCCACCACCAAAGAAACTGCCGACGCTGTTTATGCGTTATTGGGCGGAGGAAATGAAAAGTTAGCTGTGGGTGAACCCTATCCCGTTAGTATTTCTTTCGATCCTAAGCTAAATAAAGAAATGACGGAATCTATTGATTTGGCCATGAAAAGCTCAGAGGCCGCTACAGGATTTTTTCAAAAGAATTGGAAAAAAGGGGAACTTTCAAATGATATTAAATCTGTAAAAATTGAAAATAACTTGTCAGATGTAGTGTGGGGTGCTGCTTTTTGGCAGTATTACAAGGAGATTAATCAAATAGAAGAATATAATTCTCCTTTTTTGTCCGTTTCGCGCGCTCTTTATGTAAAGAAAGTAGGGACTTCAGGAGAGGTTCTTTCCCTAGTAGATACTAAGAATACAGTGAAAATAGGAGATAAACTGGTGGTTAGATTGACAGTGAAAGTAGATAGGGATATGGAATTTATTCATTTGAATGATAAGCGTGCCGCTGGCTTTGAACCTGAAAGCGTCTTATCGGGTTATGTCTTTAAAGAAGGCCTGTATTATTTTGAAAGTAGCAGCGATGTGGGAACAGATTTTTTTATAGATTTCTTACCTAAGGGTACCTTCATCATTGACTATCCTATAAAAGTAAACGCAGAGGGTGCTTTCTTGCTTGGAACGACCACGATTCAATGCATGTACGCACCCGAATTTGGCAGTCACACAAAAGGAGATAAAATATACATAGTAAAATAATGGCAGAACGTCGAAATTTTTGGGAAAAAGAAAAGGGTAATTTTATTTTTAAAGCTGTTAAAAAAGCGAGTGAAATATATATTCATGGATTTTCAAAAAATACTAATATGAGTCAGGATTCGGAACAAAGTAAACATGCAGATACCATCATACGCAACCACGTTATCTGGTCCATGGGCGCGGGATTAATCCCCGTGCTGATAGCAGATATTTTTGCTATTTCTGCCTTGCAACTAGATATGATCAGGCAGTTATGTAAAGTATATAATATTAATTTTGCGGAAACGCAGGGAAAAGCCATTGTAACTTCTTTAACAAGTTCCACCCTCGCCAGAATTACGGCAGGGAGTGTAGTTAAGATGATTCCTGGCTTGGGCAGTATTATCGGAGGTATAACGGTATCCGTTTTTGCAGGAGCCTCTACTTATGCTCTGGGCGAGGTATTTAAAAAACATTTTTCTTCCGGTGGGACTATCCTTGATTTTGATCCTGAAAGATTAAGGAAATTGTACAAAGAACAATTTGAAAAGGGGAAAAAAGTGGTGGAAGATCTTAAGAATGAAAAGCCTGCAGCTGGAGGTAATACATCGGCCGCGACGGACGTGGTAAGCCGATTAAAAGCTTTAGCCGAGTTAAAGGAGCAGGGAATACTGTCGGAAGAAGAGTTCACTGCTATGAAGAAAAAAATATTAGAAGAATAAGTTTTACCCTAAAGGAAACCGCGCGGAAGGACTAACGTCCTGGTTTGAAAATGCTCCATTTTCGTATTTGTAATGTGCGACAATGCCAATCATACCCGCATTATCGGTGCATAATGCAATATCCGGGATGTAAGCATTCCAATGATTTGCTTTAGCTTTTTCTTGAAGTAAAGCTCTTAACCGACGGTTAGCTGATACACCCCCGGCAATAGCTATTTCCTTGATTCCAGTCAAATGAGCTGCTTTTTCCAGTTGGTACAAGAGGGTACGAACGATGGTTTCCTGAATCGAGGCACACAAATCATTTAAATTTTCCTCTACAAAAGCAGGATTCTTTTCCTTTTCTTTTTTCAAAAAATATAAAATGGAGGTTTTAATGCCACTGAAGCTGTAATTTAAATCTGCCAGTTTTGGTTCAGGAAAGGTGAAAATTGGATTTCCCAATGCTGCTAACTTGTCAATGAATGGACCTGCCGGATAGGGGAGCCCCATCATTTTTCCCGCTTTGTCAAATGCCTCTCCGGCCGCATCATCCAGTGTTTGACCTAATATATTCATATCCAAATAGTTATTCACCTGAATGATTTGCGTGTGACCACCACTTACCGTTAGGCACAAAAAAGGAAAGGAAGGGTAGGGCGGTTGGGCAAAATGGGCAAGTACATGGGCTGCTAAATGATTAACTTCGATGAGAGGAATGTTTTTTGCCAGGGCATAAGCTTTGGCAAAAGAAACGCCCACCAGTAATGAACCCAGTAACCCTGGGCCTTTGGTAAAAGCGACGGCTTCAATGTTGTTTTTATCTATCCCCGATGCAAGTATAGCCTCATTGACTACTGGAACTATTTTTTGTAAATGGGCTCGTGAGGCAACTTCAGGGACTACGCCGCCATATTCAATATGCATCATCTGAGTTGACACAATATTGGATAATACCTTACCATCTTTTACAATAGCCGCAGAGGTGTCATCACAGGAAGTTTCGATTGCCAAAATAATAGCCATAGTAATTTTATAAAAAAAATTTGTAATTTTGGACAAAGGTAACAACCTTTACGAACCGAAAAAATTACACGAAAAATAATATTTATTCGATTTTTATCATTTTGGTGTGTAATTTTTGTAAAAAATAGTATAATTGCAACAAAACTGACCGACAAATGAGATTAATAATCAACCTAGCCCTCGTAGCCCTCGCAGCGTTACTTATTTATGCCCTTTATGACAGCATTCGTGAACCTATCGCTTTCAAGGATGTAAAGGAAACGAGAGAGCAAATTGTGCAAGAAAAATTGACCAAGATTAGAGTTGCCCAGGAAGCATACCGCGATATTACCGGTATATTCGCTCCATCATTTGATACCCTGGCAATGGTACTTAACACAGGCAATTTTACCATTATTAACGTTAATGGTGATCCCGATGATCCAAATTTTACAGGTGAAGTTACTTATGAAACTATTCTTCGCCCGGCGAAAGATTCAATGCTTAACAAATTAGGTATTACCGATTTTGCTTCTTTAGCGTTGGTTCCTTTTGGTAACGGTGCAGAATTTGATATGGAAGCTTTAGAAATTGAATATCAAGGTACTAAGGTTCCAGTTGTACAGGTAGGAACACCTTATTCAAGCTTTATGGGTAGTTTTGGTTCTCTAAAATACTCTAAGTACGATCAAAAGTACGATCCAGCCAATCCAATAAAATTTGGAAATCTGAATTCTCCAAATCTTGCTGGAAACTGGTAATATATGGTTGAATATGTTTACCCTAATTGGGAAAAAGAATATTCTCACAATGTAAAACTGTCCATTCTGTTAGGAGTGGACAGTTTTAGTTTAAGTATAGTTAATTTTAAAAATGTTATTCTCGCTTATCATCAATATGATTGGTCTTCAGAGAATAATACTTTGGAAAATGTCATACATCTGTCTAATGAAATTAAAAATAATGCTCTCTTCAATGCAGCACATCATTCTTTTTCCTATCAGGTGATTCCAGCCATTTTTTCTTTTCTTCCAACCCGATTATTTAATAAGGATAATCTAAATATTTATCTGGAACATCTTTCCCCTAAAGAAGCGAATGTCAATGCTCGTTTTGGTATGGTACCCGAGTTGGACCTCGCAGTTATATATAGGTTAAATTTTTTTCAGGCTAATCTGTCCCGTCTCCTTTATCCAGCAAGTCTTCCCGCTCCGGTTTTTAATAAAATATTACCTTTTTTAAGAGATCAGGAATTATATGATACCCATATATTCTGCAGAATTTCAAAGAAAAGTTTATTGATTTTTGTATTTAGGGATAATTTTTTTCAATTTGCCAATCAATTCTATTGTAATCAATTAACTGATTTTCAATATTATATAATGCTCGTTTGTGCACAATTTCAATTAAATCCTATCCTTGAAACCATTTACATCTGGGGTGAATGTGATGACGAAAACGAAGTAGTCATTAAACTTAAATCTTTATTTAGCCGGGTGAAATTATTAAATGCACAGCTGGTTATTTCATCTGATGCCAATACCCGGATAGTCTCTGAATCAAAAGTATTAGACCATTTAATCTAAGGGTCAATATAGAAAACAAGTCATTTTATGCGTATTATCTCAGGTAAATTTAAAGGCCGGCGTTTTAGTCCGCCGGCGGATAAATGGCCGACCAGACCAACAACAGATATTGCTAAAGAAGGATTATTCAATATGTTGGGAAATTTACTGGATTATGAAGAGACCAAATTTTTAGATCTTTTTGGTGGAACAGGAAGTCATAGCTATGAATTTATTTCAAGAGGATGTACTTCCGTGACTTATGTGGATAAATTTTCTCCGTGCGTGCAATTTGTAAAAGGAATGGCTAAACAACTGGATATTGAAACGCATATTCGCATTGAACGAGATGATATCTTCAGATTTATACCTCGGTGTACAGAAAAATTTAGTTATATTTTTGCGGGACCACCCTACGCATTGCCTACTTTAGACGATATTCCGGACTTAATATTCAAATACCCGATATTAATGGAAGATGGGTTCTTTGTTTTGGAGCATAACCCTAATCATAAGTTCAAAGATCATCCCCGTTTTTGGCAAATGAGGAATTATGGTGAAACCCAATTTAGTTTTTTTAGATGAAATAAGGGAAAATTTGGCTATTTTTGTCCAAATTATCATTGTTTTCTACCTGAGTCTATGAAAAATGCCGCCTCGCTGATACAGCACCATCTTACCTTAGCCGTAAAAGAACTTTATGGGTTGGATATTTCTGACAACTTACTACCTATAACGCCAACAAGGAAAGAGTTTCAGGGTGATTTTACCGTCGTTACTTTTCCCTTAACTAAATTAGCAAAGAAGAAACCAGAAATTATAGGAGAAGAAATAGGTCAGATATTAGCAAGAGATTTTTCCGAATTAGATTCTTTTAATGTTATTCAAGGATTTTTAAATCTTTCTTTACTTCCCGCTTTCTGGAATTCCTTCGTCTTAAGTCTTCACGATAATCCATCCTTTGGGGAGCTTCCTGCAAATGGTGAAAAGGTTTTGGTGGAATTTTCTTCCCCAAATACAAACAAGCCACTTCACTTAGGGCATATTCGAAATATATTAATTGGCTGGTCTGTCTCTAAAATTTTAAAGGCTGCTGGTTTCGACGTTTTTAATGTCCAGATTATCAATGACAGAGGTATTGCGATATGCAAAAGCATGCTGGCAAGGAAAATATGGGGTGCTGATAAGACACCCCAAAATACAGGCATTAAAGGTGATTTTTTTGTTGGTAGTTATTACGTTCTCTTTGAGCAGAAGTTTCAGGTAGAATATGCAAACTGGCAATTAACTTCAGAAGCAAAGGAAATATTCGAGGCAAAGAAAAAAGCAGATCAATCTGAGGTAGCTTTTTTTAAATCTTATAAAGATTTATATTTTAATGCCTACAGTGAACTGGGTAAACAAGCTGCTGAAATGTTGAGGAACTGGGAAGCTGGTGAGGAAGAAACCATCGCTACCTGGTCCCAGATGAATCAATGGGTGTATGCCGGTTTTGATCATACCTATCAGTTACTTGGTGTTCATTTCGATAAATTGTACTATGAATCAGAAACTTATCTCTTAGGCAAAGATATCGTTCAAGCGGGAATTGAAAAATCAGTCTTTTATAAAGAAGCTGATGGTTCTGTTTGGATTGACCTGACGGATGTTAAACTCGATAAAAAAGTAGTCCTCAGAAAAGACGGTACCTCCGTGTATATTACCCAGGATTTAGGTACCGCAGAGCTGAGATATGACGATTTCAAAGCCAATAAAATGATTTATGTTGTTGCAGATGAACAAAATTATCATTTTCAAGTGCTTTTCGAAATAGCTAAAAAATTGAAAGTACCTTATGCTGATGGCCTTCATCATTTGTCTTATGGAATGGTCGATTTACCTACGGGTAAAATGAAATCGAGAGAAGGTACAGTGGTTGATGCAGATGATTTAATTGCCGAGGTCGTTCTCGAAGCCAGAAAAAATTCGGAAGAGCGGGGAGTGCTGGCTGATTTAACCGATGCTGAGCGTTCAGAAATTATCAGGAAAATTGGTCTCGCAGCACTTAAATATTTTATAATAAAAGTGCAACCGCAGAAAAGAATGACCTTCGATCCAAAAGAATCGGTGGATATGCAAGGTCAAACTGGCCCATATATTCAAAATGCTTTTGTTAGAATACAATCTGTTTTGCGCAAAGCTGGCGATTTTGATGCGACTATAGCAGGTAATTATCTTGAATTTGTATTGGAAGAAAGAGAAATTATTCAGCAATTGTACCAATATCCTAATGTTATAGAGGAATCAGCTTTACAATATGATCCTTCAGCTATCGCAAATTTTGCTTATGCCTTAGCAAAAAATTATCATCGTTTTTATCATGAACATTCTATTCTCAAAGCAGATGATCTGGCAGTGAGGAGTTTTAGATTATGCATGAGTAAAGCAGTAGGCAGTGTTTTAAACCACAGTATGAATCTTTTGGGTATAGAAATGCCTGATAAGATGTGATTTATATATAAGTTAAGAAATTACTATGTCGCAAATTGAGGAAAAAGAAGAAAAATCATTACATTTTATCGAGCAGATAATACTTGATGATTTAGCCTTAGGGAAAAATAATGGGCGATTACAAACTCGTTTTCCCCCGGAGCCGAATGGATATTTACATATAGGGCATGCCAAAGCTATCGTAGTTAATTTTGGTCTTGCCGTGCAGTACGGTGGTGTTTGTAATCTCAGGTTTGATGACACAAATCCAGTCACGGAGGAGACGCTGTTTGTTGACAAAATAAGAGAGGATGTGTCTTGGCTGGGTTACCAATGGGGGCAGGAATGCTATGCCTCTGATTACTTCGACACATTATATGCTTTTGCGCATGACCTAATAGACAAGGGTCTGGCTTATGTTGATGATTCGTCATCTGCCCAGATTGCGGAAATGAAGGGGAATCCTGCAACGCCAGGAAAAAATAGCCCCTTTAGAGAAAGACCCATAGCTGAAAATAAAGCTTTATTTAAGGCTATGAAAGATGGTTCTTTTAAGGACGGAGAAAAAGTACTAAGGGCTAAGATTGATATGTCCTCCCCAAATATGCATTTTAGGGATCCTATTATTTATCGTATTAAACATGCTCACCATCATAGAACAGCTGATAAATGGTGTATTTATCCTATGTATGATTTCGCTCATGGGCAAAGTGATGCCATAGAAAATATAACGCATTCCCTCTGTAGTTTAGAATTTAGGCATCACAGAGACCTTTACGATTGGTTTATTCAACAGTTAGGTATATTTCCTTCCCGTCAGATTGAATTTGCAAGAATGAATGTAGCTTACATGATTACAAGTAAACGTAAATTGTTGAGATTGATTCAGGAGAACTTAGTTTCTGGCTGGGATGACCCGAGGATGTCAACAATCTCAGGCATGAGACGAAGGGGCTATCCAGCTAAAGCGATTGTTGCTTTTTGTGATCGTGCCGGGGTGGCGAAAAGAGATAATTTAATATCTATTGAGTTACTTGAATTTTCTGTTAGAGAGGTTTTAAATAAAACGGCGCTAAGGGCTATGGCCGTTCTCGATCCTGTAAAAGTGACGCTAAGCAATTTTCCCGAAAATCAAGTGGATTGGCTTTCTATGGAAAATAATCCTGAAGATCCGGAGGGTGGTACAAGATTGGTTCCCTTTTCAAATCATTTGTATATTGAAAGGGATGATTTTTCAGAAAATCCTCCTCCAAAGTATTTTAGACTGGCTCCCGGGCAGCTGGTTCGGTTAAAAGGCGCATATATTATAAAATGTGACGACGTCATTAAGAATAAAGAAACGGGTGAAGTTCTGGAAATTGTTTGTTCCTATTTTCCGGAAAGCAAATCGGGACAAGATACATCTGGATTAAAAGTAAAAGGTACCCTGCATTGGGTTGAAGCCTCTCATGCGGTAACGGCCGAAATACGCGATTACGAAAGGTTGTTTACCGTACCTGAACCTACGGCAGAGGAAGATATTGATTTTTTAAATTTTGTAAATAAGGAATCTTTAAAAATTAATACTTCTGCTAAGGTAGAGCCTTCTTTATTAAGTGCCGCAGCAGGCCAGACGTATCAATTTTTAAGACAAGGTTATTATTGTAAAGACAAAGATAGTACGGGGGATGTTCCTGTATTTAACAGGACGGTAGGATTAAAAGATTCTTTTGTAACGAAATGATTTCGATATGAGTGACGTGGGTCCTGGAAAATTAATCATGGATAAGGAGTTATTCTCTCTTACCATAGAACGATTGGCACAAACGCTGATGGAGGAGTTTGAGCCTTTTGAAAATGTCTGTTTTGTTGCTATCCAACCCAGAGGCGTAGTACTTGCCAAACGTTTAGTTCAACGAATTTCCATTGAGCCTGGCATGAATTCACCTCTTTTAGGCGTTTTGGATATTACTTTTTACAGGGACGATTTCAGGAGGAGGGATAAGCCGCTGGAAGCAAATTATACCGATATGCCTTTTCTCATTGAGGGTAAAAAAGTCATTTTGGTGGATGATGTATTGTACACTGGTAGAACAACTCAAGCCGCTTTGACCGCCTTAAATCACTTTGGAAGACCTTCCGAGGTAACCTTGCTGGTCATGGTTAACCGACGATTTAACAGACACCTTCCCATACAAAGTACCTTTACAGGCATTCAGGTTGATGCCTTGGATAAGGCTTACGTAAGTGTGGAATGGGAGGAAGAAACAGGGGAGGATAAAATCATATTATTTGCTGATAAACAAGAAATTAAGCATTAACAATGCCAATAGATAAAGAAGCGCAGCTGTCAACAAAAAGCCTGCTTGGTATCAAGGATTTGACTAAGCAGGACTTGCGGTTGATTTTTCAAACCACGGAGCAATTTAAAGAAGTCCTTAACAGACCTATTAAAAAAGTACCCTCTTTAAGAGATTTGACTATTGCCAATTTGTTTTTTGAGAATTCTACCAGAACCAGAATTTCTTTTGAATTGGCAGAAAAAAGATTATCTGCCGATGTGGTAAATTTTTCCGCAGCATCATCCAGTTTAAAAAAAGGGGAAACCCTGTTAGATACCGTTAACAATATTCTCTCAATGAAAGTGGATATGGTGGTCATGAGACATCCCGCACCAGGTGCCTGTGTTTTTTTGGCTAATCATATCAATGTTCCAATTATTAATGCCGGTGACGGAACACATGAACACCCAACACAGGCGCTACTCGACGCATTTTCCATACAAGAAAGATTGGGTGATCTGTCAGGTAAAAAAATTGCTATTATTGGTGATATTTTACACTCCAGAGTTGCCTTAAGTAATATTTTATGTTTAAAAAAATTGGGTGCCGAAGTAGAAGTTTGTGGTCCACCCACCTTGATTCCAAATTATATTTCTTCTTTAGGCGTCAGCGTAAGTTATTCCTTAGAGAATACCCTGAAATGGTGTGACGCTGCTAATGTCCTTAGAATTCAATTGGAAAGACAAAACACAAGATATTTTCCCAGCCTTAGAGAATATGCTACCTATTTTGGAGTAAATAAACAGGTTTTAAGTAAAGTCAATAAGGATTTGATTATTCTACATCCCGGTCCTATTAACCGAGGCGTTGAAATTACATCGGAAGTAGCAGATTCACCCAATGCTATCATACTTGATCAGGTTGAAAACGGGGTAGCTGTCAGAATGGCCGTTTTATACCTATTAGCCTCAAAAGGATGATCATTTTAATACCTAAATAGATTTTATTTCGTTAATTAATATGAATCTTTAAAAACAGTTCACTCATGTTACGTAATTCATTGTTTTTATTCCTTATTTCTTTAGCACCATTTTTTGCCCAGGCACAAAAATCAAATGGGTATGAGATAAGTATTCAGATTAACGGTTTTAGTGAGAAGGAGATTTATATGGCCTATCATTTGGGGGAGAAACAGTACATTAAAGATACTTTGAGGCAACAATCTAATGGTTCTTTCCTGTTTAAGGGGGATACACCCCTCGAATCTGGTATCTATTTGGTTGTTTTACCTCCAGACAATAATTATTTCCAGTTAATCATAGAAAAGGGGGATCAATTCTTTTCTGTGGTTACAGAGGCTAAAGATCCATCGAAAAATATACAGATAAAAGGTTCTGTGGAGAATAAGCTATTTTATGGCTACATGAATTTTTTAGCTGAGAAGAGGCCACAATCAGAGGCTTTAAATAATCAATTAAAAGAGGAAAAGGATTCCATTAAAATTAAAGAAATAGAAAAAGCGATAGATAAAATTGATGAAGAGGTAGAGCAGTTTCAATCGTCCTTCGTTGTAAACAATGCCAATACTTTCACAGGCGCTATCATAAAGGCAAATACACCCATTAAATTACCTGATTTTTCGGGTACCGAAGAGGAACAGCAAAGAGAAGCATTTTACTATAACAGAGATCATTATTTTGATAATCTGGACCTTGGGGATGCTCGTTTCTTAAGAACTCCTTTTCTTTTTGAAAGGGTCAATACTTATGTTGGAAAGCTGCAGGTTCAAGTGCCTGATTCTTTAATTAAGGCCATTGATTATGTCTTGGAAAAAACCAGAAATGCCCAGGAATCATTCCGTTATTTTGCCGTACATTATTTAAATGAATATGCCAATTCAAAGTTCGTAGGGATGGATGCCGTTTATGTCCATCTGGCTGAAAAGTATTACGGCAGTGGGCAAGCTCCCTGGGTCGATTCAACACAATTAGCTAAAATTGTGGAAAATGCCGTTTCGCTGAAACCTATTTTAATAGGTAAATTGGCTCCAAATATTAAAATGCAGCTCAGAGATGGTTCTCCTATTACCCTTCATGATGTAAAATCGCCTTATACCTTACTTTATTTTTGGCGCTATGACTGTGGACATTGTAAAGAATCAATGCCCGATTTAAAGGCTTTCTATGAAGAATATAAAAATAAAGGTGTTAAAATATTTGCCGTTTGTGTGAAATTTAATGACGAAATTGGAGATTGCTGGAAGTATGTTGACGAAAATAAGCTCGATGGTTGGATTCATACCGTTGATCCTTATCTGAAATCGAAATTTTACTCTCTATACAATGTAAAAACTACGCCGCAGATTTTTATTCTGGACAAGAATAAGAAAATAATCAGCAAAGGTATTGGTGCGCCTCAATTAAAAGAGGTTATGGAAAAAATCATAGAATTTGACAAAAAAGCACCAACAGAATAATTCAAATGAGAGAACTATTTATTCTTAGACATGCGGAGGCGGTAAGTGCGAAATATAATACAGCTGATTTTGACAGACAACTTAGTAATGATGGTGTTTTAGAAGCCAGGCAGTTGGGTAAAAAATGTTATGAAGCGCATTTATTACCCTCTGTAATTTATAGTAGCTCGGCAAGAAGAGCACTCACCACCGCTATTATTTTTGCCGAGGAAACTAATTTTCCGCAAGATAAAATAGTCGTTCTTCCAAAACTGTATGATCTCTATCCAGATCAATTAATGGACATTATTTTAGAAACTTCAGATGATTTTTCCAGGGTAATGGTCGTTGGACACAATCCCGTTCTTACCGTTTTTTTGAACATTTATACCATAGAAGGAATAGTCAATTTACCTACGGGTACTTTAGTCCAGGTTGAATATCCCAACAATGAAACCTGGGAATCAATAAAGGAGTCGAAAGGAAATATTAAGGCAATATGGAAGCCACAATGGTAAAATCACTTGTTTTATTTGTTCTGTCTATCGTCCTTTTAAATGGGTGTGAAGAAAAAGTTGAACCTTACGATTTTTCAGATAAGGAAATTAAAACAATTCTTGCGGATATTCATACTTCAGAGGCTGCTTTACAATCCGTTTTTGGTAAAAGAAAAGATAGTTTAAGACAAGTTTACATGAATGATATTTATAAAATACATCACACAGATTCTTTGAAAATAGTTCGTTTGCTTAATAAATTAAGGGAAGATCCTGAGAAAATAGAAATTGTTTATCAACAACTATTAGAAGAAATGTCATCCATTCCTGACTAGTTTATTTAAAATTAACATTTAATTAATATCGATAATTCATTATAAATATTTGTTAAAGTTAGATTTACGGATTCTTTACAAGATATAATGGAATGAATATGGTTAAAATCTTAATTGTTGATGATGAACCAGATATTTTAGAATTTCTTAGGTACAATCTTGAAAAAGAACAGTTTGTCGTCTTTTCTGCTGGAGATGGGATCACGGGTTTCCAAATAGCAAAGAAAGAAATGCCAGATCTCATTATTTTAGATATTATGATGCCTAAAATGGATGGCGTCGAGTTGTGTAGGTTAATAAGAGCTGATGACAATCTTAAAAATACCTTGATTACCTTTCTGACCGCAAGGGAAGAGGAATATTCTCAAATTGCAGCACTGGATGTTGGTGGTGATGATTACATCACAAAGCCTATTCGGCCAAGGGTACTGATAAGTAGAATTAAAGCTTTATTGCGTCGTAAACACACAGGTTCAGCTGAACTGGAAGAAGAAACATGGCTTGAATTTGGAGATTTAAGAATTGACAAGGAAAAGGTGATGATTATCAAGAATGGCGAGCAAATAGATTTAGCTCGTAAAGAGCTGGAATTATTGATGCTCCTCGTGTCAAAACCAGGTAAAGTTTTCTCCAGAGAAGAAATTTTTAATAAAATATGGGGAAATGACGTCATCGTAGGCACCAGAACCATTGATGTGCATATTAGAAAATTAAGAGAAAAAATTGGCGATGATTTTATTAAAACGATAAAAGGTATAGGATATAAATTTGACTTTTAATGCTTAAAAATCCAACGCCACACCAAATATCTATCAGGTCATCTTTGCTAACCTCCCTGGCGGTTATTCTTCTTGTTTTTTCTTATTTTCAATGGTTTTCCATTTCTCTTAAACCTTTGTATTATCTTTATTTTGTAATCGTTGTTTTTATTGTTAATTATTTTGTTTTTAAGCATTATCTCAGCGTCTATGTTCAACGAAAAATAAAATTAATTTATAAAACGATCAGAGTTGAAAAATTACAGCCCGTAGAGAAAAAGAAACAAATAAATTCCTTCAGAAATGTTTTGGAAGAGGTTGAAACAGAGGTAGCTGCCTGGGTTGAAGAGCAGAAACAGGAAATGGAGAAACAGAAGATTTGGGCAGAGTATAGAAGAAATTTTATGGGTGACGTGTCTCACGAACTCAAAACACCTATTTTTAATATTCAGGGCTATATAGAAACTTTGCTCGATGGCGCTGTGGATGAACCTCACATCAACAGGCATTTTTTGCAAAAGGCTTCAAAAAATGTAGATCGGTTACAAACTATAATCAATGATTTGGAAACCATCTCAAGACTGGAATCGGGTGATTCTATGCTTGAATTACGCACTTTTGATATTAAAAAATTGGTAGAAGAAGTTTTTGAGGAACTGGAAATTAAAGCAGCAGCCAGAAACGTAGAACTAATTTTCAAAGAAGGCGCTCAGCAGGGTTTTAAAGTTAAAGCAGATAGAGAAAAAGTACATCAGGTTCTAATCAATCTAGTGCACAACGCTATAAAGTACGGTAAAAATAATGGCTATATAAAGTTGTCATTCTATGACATGGAAAGGCAAATTTTAATTGAAGTGGCTGACAACGGTGCGGGTATTTCTAAGGAACATCTTCCCCATTTGTTTGATCGTTTTTATCGGGTGGAAAAAAGCCGATCCAGAAATGCCGGCGGAACAGGGCTAGGCCTCGCTATTGTCAAACACATTATTGAAGCACATCAGCAAACAATACATGTTAGAAGTTCTGTAGAAATGGGGTCAACCTTTGGATTTACATTAGAGAAGGCTTAAATTCTTTATTTTAAAAAGGTTTGCCTATCTTTGCGCCCGAAAAAGAAGAACTTACCCATCATATATGATTAATTTATCTAATATTTATGTTCAGTACGGAGACAGAATTCTGCTGAACAAAATCAATCTTGTTATTGGAGAAAAGGATAAAATAGGTCTTGTCGGTCGCAATGGTGCCGGAAAATCTACCCTTCTCAAAATTATCGCCGGGGAATTATCACCACATGAAGGTAATATTGCGCGTCCTTCGACAAGTACCTTAGGGTATCTACACCAGGATATGGAAATCCCCCTGGGTAAAACCGTTCTTGAAGAGACGCTTACCGCTTTTGAAGAGGTGAGAGATCTGGAAATGAGATTAGCAAAAATCAACGAGGAAATGGCTCATAGGACGGACTATGAATCTGATTCTTACTATAAATTGCTGGAGGACTTTTCGTACGTTAATGATAGGTTCCATTATCTGGGTGGTGACTCCATGCAGGCCGATGCGGAAAGAGTTCTTAAGGGCTTGGGCTTCAAACCGTCAGATATGTCCCGCTTGACTGACGAATTTAGTGGCGGTTGGAAAATGAGGGTGGAATTAGCGAAAATGTTGTTGAAAAGACCCGATTATTTATTGCTCGACGAACCTACTAACCACCTGGATATTGAATCTATTATTTGGTTAGAAAATTTTTTAGTTGGCAATGCTGGCGCCCTCATTCTTATTTCTCACGATAGAGAGTTTCTGAATAAAGTTACAGGGAGAACGGTCGAAGTTGAACTCGGTACCTTACAAGATTATAAAGCCTCCTATAGCGAATATGTTGTGTTGCGTGAGGATAGAAGAGATAAATTAAAGTCGGCTTTTGATAACCAACAAAGGGTTATTGCAGATAAGGAAAAAACCATTTCCCGCTTTATGGCTAAGTCCTCTAAAACGAAAATGGCGCAATCAATGCAAAAGCAATTGAATAAAATTGAGCGCATTGAACTTGACGAGACAGATATTTCAGTAATGAATATTCGATTCCCAACGGCTCCCCGGTCGGGGCAGGTGGCTCTCGATATAGTCAATCTAAGCAAATCTTACGGAACTTTAAACATCCTGGATGATATCCATTTCCGAATGGATAGGGGAGAAAGAATATCTTTTGTGGGTCAGAATGGTCAGGGTAAAACGACTTTGGCAAAGATTATAGTGAATGAATTAACTTATTCCAGCGGCGAACTGGTGTTGGGTCATAATGTAAAAATCGGTTACTATGCTCAAAATCAGGCCGAGAATATGTCAGGATCAAAAACGGTTCTTGAAACCATGGAGGACTCCTCACCACCAGAAATGCGAACCAAAATAAGGTCTATTTTGGGTGCATTTCTTTTTTCAGGTTCCGACGCTGAGAAAAAAGTGTCCGTTCTTTCCGGTGGGGAGAGAGCTCGCCTCGCCCTGGCTTGTTTACTCCTGAATCCTTTTAATTTACTCGTGCTGGATGAACCTACCAATCACCTGGATATGTTGTCAAAAGATGTTTTGAAAAAAGCACTGTTGGAATATGACGGTACCTTGATAGTTGTCTCCCACGATAGGGAGTTTTTACAGGGTCTTACTGAAAAAACACTGGAATTCAGAGATAGAAAACTGTTTGAATATTTGGGAGATGTAAATTTCTTTTTAGAAAAGAGAGATTTGCAGAATATGAGGGAAGTTGAAAAAATAAATGTCCCGGTGGTTGAAAAAATTCAAACGCCAGTCATTTCCAATGAAGAGAAAAAAAGACTTCAAAAAAATGTGCAACAATCCGAACGGAAAATTCAGGAATTTGAGAAGGAAATAGCTAAAATGGAAAATGAAATGGCTTCTCCAGGTTATTTTGATCGCCCGGATATCAGTAAACTGACAGATAAATACCATACAGTGAAAAAGCAGTTGGAAAATACGTTGGAACTTTGGGAAACAGCTGTGTCTGAAATTGAGGCAGCAGGGGTTTCTTTTGATTAATCCTGCTTTTTTTACCCTTTTTTTATGGCTACACCATACTTTTTTATATGTTTAATCGTTTTTTTGACAAATAAACCGCTATGATAACTCGAATTTTCACCTTTCTGTTTTTTGTAATTTCGTTTTCTTCTTTTGCTCAAACTTCTACTATTACGCTAAAAATTGACAGTAAAGAAGCATCCTCAGGGGAGGTAATCTGTTTAAATGTTTCTGGTTCAAATTTCAGACGTATTCTGTCCACGCAATATTCAATTCAATGGGATCCCGCCGTGTTGTCCTATTCAGGGCTGACGAATTTTAAATTACCTTATATGACTAAAGAGAATTTTGGTATTCAAGCGGTGAGTAAAGGTATTTTAACATGTATGTGGATTGATAATTCCTTGAAGGGCGTAAATCTGGTAGATGACTCTTCTATGTATCAAGTCTGTTTCAAAGTAATTGGAAAATCGGGGGGCGTTTCAAGTATCAAATTCACACAAAAACCTACCCCGTTTGAGTCAGTTAATCTTGAAGAAAAGCTGGTCACCATTCAGCCAGTATCTGGTAATATAAAAGTAAAATAAAGCCTTAGGTCTTAAAATGTTATTCCTGAAGGGGTACGATGAAACCCTCAATACCATATTTTTCTTTTAAGTTTTCTTTGTAACTACTTGCTTTTTCTCTGGTCGAAAAGGGTCCCAGCAAAAGTTTGTGGAGTATCAATCCATTGTTACCTTCTTTCGATTGAACCATAATCTGTTTAAACCACGCGTTGTGTAACTTGGAAACTTCATTCCATAACACGGACACATTTTGAAATGATCCCACTTGAATGGCAAAGCCTTTTTCAGGCAACCTGTTCAATTGAATTTGATATAAGCCGGGTTTGAGAGATTCGCTCACAGGAAGCGACACAATGCTTCTTTCTGTAACAGTGTTTTGTTGTGTTTTTGTGCCTTCAACGGGCGTAAGCCGCAGGGGCAAATCCTCTGTTTCCTTTGTTTCTGTTTTGGTACTTCCCGGCTGGTAAAACGGAATGTCAGGTTTTTTTTCTACTTTTTCAACCAAGGGTTCTGTAGATTCCTTTTTTGGTAAAATCGTTAATTGAACATTTACCTTTTCGTATTTCTTTAATCCAATTTTTGATGCTGCGGCTTTTGATAAGGCCATGATTCTGTTGGGTGTAAACGGGCCTCTATCATTTATTTTAACTACTACAGACAGACCGTTATCCAGTCTGGTTACATTAACCATGGTGCCGAAGGGTATGGTATTATGTGCCGCTGTTAATTTGGACGGATCGTATAATTCACTGGAAGAAGTAACCCTACTCGCGTCAGATTCTTTATAATTAATGGCAAATCCTATCTCCTGTCCCACAAGAATAGCTATTCCTATGACTGAAAGCAAGCCTGCCAAGATTAATCTTTGTAAAATCATATTAACTAATTTGTGCGGCTAAATCAAAAATAAATAATCGGAACATTTGAAATAAACCCATCATTATTAGCAAAATTCCTATCAACTTAGGAAGTAATTTTTTAAATTTTCCCAGGTGAGGTAAAAATCTGTTAGCTAATAAAGCGTAGGTGCTTAAGGTTATTAATTTCCCCAGTGCAGCGGCAGAAATAAAACATATAATTAAATAATAAGGCGTATTTCCCTTAATATCAAATAATTTAATCGATCTGAAATAGGTTGTCATGGCAATCCAAAAGGCTATGGTTGGTATGTTCAACAGGGCAATAAGCATGCCTCGACAAAATTGTAAAAAGCCGGTGTATTCTTTTTCGTTGGTTAAAACCACTTTTTTGTTGTTTTCTTTTTTGAGAATAAAAAAGATACCAAAAAATATTAGAAAACAAGCGGTGAATATAATGGTTAGATGATGGTCTAAGAAAGGAACTAAATAGGCAGGACTAACCTGAATGGCGATAAATGATTGCAATAATTCTATTAATGCAGCCGCAGCGGCAAAGCTTAACCCCGCTTTTTTATTTTTTTGAACGGTTGTGTAAATCACATTTAAATTTATTGGTCCAAATGGAATGGATGCCAATAAACTGGTTAAAAAAGTTACTGAAAAAATTAACGTGTATTTAAAATACATAATAATTAAATATCTGCAAATATAACTTAAAAAAGGGGAATTGAATTACCCAAAAAATGAGTTATATTTGAAATAAGGGAATAGATATTCATTTTAAAAAAAGAATCATGAGGATTTTATTAGGCATAATTTTTTCGTCGCTAATCTTTTCTTTATCCGGTCAGATTGCAGACGCTCTGAAAGTAAAAGAGGGTGAGGGACCTTATAATCAATTAATTATTAGAGGGGTTACCCTAATCAATGGTAACGGGGCACCGCCTATTGGCCCCGTCGATATAGTCGTAGAAAATAATTTAATCAAGCAAGTAAGTGTCGTTGGTTATCCTGGCGTTCCCATTCCAGAGAAAAACAGACCGGTCTTAAAGGTAGGGGGAAGAGAACTCGATGGTACGGGTAAATTCTTACTTCCTGGCTTGGTTGACATGCACGGACACAGCGGTGGGGCCGCTCAAGGTGCTGGAGGTGAATATGTTTTTAAGCTATGGATGGGGCATGGTATAACTACGGTTCGCGATCCTGCCGCCGGAAATGGTCTCGATTGGACATTGAGACATAAAAAACTTAGCCTGACTAACGAGATTACGGCACCCCGACTATTTGTTTATAACGCTTTTGGTTCAGGTGCCAAAAATCCGATCACCACCCCCGCTCAAGCCATTGAATGGGTGAATGATAATGCAGCCAAAGGAGCTGACGGTATTAAATTTTTTGGTGCTGCGCCTGAAATAATGGATGCCGCGCTTAGGGAAAATAAAAGAATTGGATTGCGTTCAGCCTGTCATCACGCACAAATGGATGTCGCTCGATGGAATGTTTTAAAATCGGCCAGAGCTGGTTTGACCACTATGGAACATTGGTATGGCCTGCCCGAAGCCTTATTTAATGACAGAACCGTTCAGAATTATCCCCTTAATTATAATTATCAGAACGAACAACATCGTTTTGAAGGAGCTGGAAATCTTTGGAAACAAGCGGCATTACCCTTTTCTGATCATTGGAACAAGGTGATGGATGAACTTATTGCCCTGGATTTTACCATAGATCCTACCTTTAATATTTATGAGGCAAATAGAGATTTAATGCGCGCGCGTCGTGCAGAATGGCATGAGGAATACACACTTCCCTCTCTTTGGCGATTTTATTTGCCGAGCAGAATTTCTCACGGTTCCTACTGGCATAGCTGGGGAACAGAACAAGAGGTCGCCTGGAAAGAAAATTATAAATTATGGATGACCTTTTTACAGGAATTTAAGAATAGAGGAGGGCGCGTAACAGCCGGTTCTGATTCAGGTTTTATTTTTCAACTCTATGGTTTCGCCTTTATTAGAGAGTTGGAATTATTGAGAGAAGCTGGCTTTCATCCTCTCGAAATCATTCGTTCTGCTACTTTAAATGGGGCAGAAGCCTTAGGCGTTGCCGATAAATTGGGCAGCATAGAAGTAGGTAAGTTCGCAGATATGTTGATTGTTGACGAAAATCCTCTGGAAAATCTACAAGTTCTTTATGGCATGGGTGCCATAAAATTAAATGATAATAACGAAATTATCAGAGTTGGTGGCGTGAGATATACTATCAAGGACGGTATTATCTATGATGCAAAGAAACTTCTCGACGATGTTAAGAAAATGGTTAAAGAAGCAAAGGAAAAGGAAGATTATGAAATAAAACAACCTGGAGATTCTAAAAAATAAATGAATTAAAGGTTCAATAAACCTGATGGTAAGTTAAAAACCAATTCTTTTTTTTCTTTATTAATTCTTACGATCAGACTTTCATGAAGTGGAATAAGCACTTCTTTTTCGTCATGCATTATTAAGGCAGTAAAATGCCCGGGCAAACTCAATATTTGTTCTATTTTTCCTATTAGGCCCATTTCTTCATCAATAATGGTGTATCCAATCCATTTTTCATACCGATCGTCGCTGAATTCATCCTCCTCCTCTTCCTCATGTTCCATCAAATCTTCTTCTCTCAGGAAAATAGGTTTATGGGCTAAGGTCTCTGCATCTTCTTTAGAATTAACATCTTCTAATTTTACTAAAAAACTGTTACCCTCTCTCGCTGATTCAATAAAATAGGGAATTGGGTTAGCGCCCACGCCAATAAATATAGCCTTTGCCTGAAGCACATCATCCAGGTATCTTTCATCAATCTGGCATTTTAATGTACCGTTTAGCCCGTGGGGTTTTCCACATTTTCCTATTTCAATCATTATAAATCCAATTTTGGTAAATAACTACTGTGAATAATTCCTCCCCCTACGACATCGTCTCCTTCATAAAAAACGGCAGATTGCCCGGGGGCAATGCCATTTACCGGGGCTAAAAATTCGATGCCCAGTAATTGCTCATCGGTCCAGTTTAGAATTCCCAGGGTACCAGCATCTTTATATCTTACTTTTGTAATAACTTCCATATCGGGAGAAATTGAAGCATATTTTTGAAGATTTGGTTGCCTGACTTTTAATCCATTTCTTGTCAATTCTTCAATGGGGCCAAGAACTACCTCGTTTTCATTGGGTCGTATTTCTGAAACAAACATAGGTTGTCCAAAGGCCGTACCCAGCCCTTTTCTTTGACCTATGGTAAAAAATGGATAGCCTTCATGTTTACCTAATATTTTACCTGTTTTATCTACAAAATGTCCGCCTTTCACCAAATCATCCAGTCCGTCCACTTTTCTTCTTAGGAAATTGCGATAGTCATTATCGGGGACAAAACAGATTTCATAGCTTTCCCCTTTTTTTGCTAAATCGGTATATCCGGCATCGTGTGCAAGTTGTCTAACCTCCGGCTTCGTTAAATCGCCTAATGGAAACTGGCTCATTGCCAGGGCAGACTGAGTTAAGCCCCATAAAACGTAAGATTGATCTTTGTTTTCATCTTTGCTTTTAGAGATATAGTATCGGTCATCCTTTTTATTTATTTTCGCATAGTGTCCCGTCGCAATAGTTTCACAATCGAGGGCTTTGGCCCTTTTGAGCAATGCATTCCACTTTATGTGAGTATTACACAAAACACAGGGATTGGGCGTTCTACCAGCCATGTATTCGTCCACGAAATTATCAATAACATAATCGCCAAATTCATCTCTAATATCCAGGATAAAATGGTGGAAGCCCATATCAACGGCCACTTGTCTGGCATCGTTTATTGAATCGAGGCTACAACACCCTGTTTCCTTTTTACTACCGCCCGACTGCGCATAATCCCATGTTTTCATAGTAATTCCAACAACCTCATACCCCATTTCGTGTAATAAAATGGCAGTTACCGTACTATCGATACCACCACTCATGGCTACTAAAACTTTTCCCATTTTGCTCATAATTCCACGATTATTTAGAGTAAATTATTGGATATTTCATGTCCAATTCTCAAAGATTCCCTTACTAAAATATCAAAATCAATTTGTTGACTTCTCTGGTTCACATTAGCCACTCGTATAACAAAATGGCCGTTCAGAATTGTCGAAGAAGGGGCTGCAATGCCTTGATTTTGTAATTCGAGGAGTAATTTATTATTATTTTTATTTTGCACAGCTAAATCATCTGTTGGAAAATGAAATCGGTAGCATACAATATTCATAGACACAGGGGTCATTAACTCTAAAGGTGGGTGACTACTAATTAGAGACCCCAGATATTGACATTGCAGACAATTTTTTTCAATCATTCTGATGTAGGCGAGGCTTCCAAGTTCTTTTATGCTCATCCATACTTTTAAAGCCTTAAATCCTCTGGAAAGTTCAATGCCGAAATTATTAAATGGTTCCGGCCCTCCGGCTAAACCGCCTGGATCGGTGTGTAAATAGGAAGGATTTAAAGCAAAGGTATCTCTGTGTGCTTTTTTATTTTTTATTAAAACACAACCAGCTTCATAGGGCATATACATCCATTTATGAAGATCGAATGCTACGGAATCAGCTTCCTCGATAGGTTTTAAAGCGGCAGATAGAGAGGGAACCACTTTAGCTAAAGCACCAAAGGCACCGTCCACATGAAACCATATTTTTTCACTTTTACAAATAGCGAGTAACTCTTCCAGAGGATCTATGGCACCGGTGTTCACTGTTCCGGCATTACCGACGATACAAAATGGTAAGAAATTATTTTCTTTATCTATTTGTATTTGTCTTTTTAAGGCAGGGACATCTATTTGAAAGGCTTCGTTAACGGGAATTTTCCTAAGGTTATCTGTTCCAATACCTAAGGCCTCGATAGATTTTTGAATACAACTATGAGATTCTGTTGAGCAATAAGCTACAAGTTGTTTTTCAGCGGCATACAAACCTGATTTTCTGATTTTTTCTGGCAAAATATTGTTTCGGGCCACATTTAAGGCGGTAAAATTTGCCATGGATCCACCGCTCAGCAAAATACCTGAGGCATCGGCCGGATAGCCAAGAAATTCCTTGAACCAATCTAAAACCTGGCCTTCAACATACATGGCAGCATGTTCACCAATAGCGAGATTGGGATTCATGGCTGCGGCCAGCATTTCAGCAAAAACACCCATTGGGGTGCCCGTTCCTTGAACGAAAGCAAAAAAGCGGGGATGCACATTTCCTTTATTATAGGGAAGTATATTTTTTTTAAAATCGTCGTAAACGGCTAAAGAATTCGTTGGATTATGTGGTATTCTGGTATTAAAAGTGTCTTTGACCTCGTCGGGGATTGGGCGCCAAACGGGCTGATCTCTAATAGTCGATAAATACGAAATCATATCATCTACCATAAGGTGTCCTAGCTGTCTCATTTCATCCCAGTTAGAAGGATCTAACGTTTCGTTCATCGAATTTTATTTTTTGATGTCGCAAAATTAAGTAATTTCGCGCAAATGATTTTGCTATTCAACTTTTACAATGAAAACCCGGGAAAGAATAATTTATAAGGCTATAGATTTATTAAATGAGAAGGGTATTCCTAACGTAAGTATGCGAGAGATAGCCGACGCCCTTGATATGAGCGTTGGAAATGTTACCTATTATTTTCCCCGCTGGAACGATTTAATGGAAGAACTCAATCATCAGATGATGTTGGAAATTAGCCATCTTCCGCGAATTCCTTTTGATTTAAGCGACTTGCATTCTGTTTTTGAAAGAGTGCCAATGGTTCAGGAAAAGTATGGATTTATAACCAGAGATATTCATTTGTTTATTTCCCATTATCCGGAATTTGCAAGATTAAGAAAAACATTGGTGGGTTCAAGAATAGAGGACATGATCAATCAACTTTCTATTTGGGCCCAGCAGGGTATTTGCCATGAAAATTCAAGCGATCACAATCACAAGAGAATTGCCGTTAAAATGTGGTTATTTTTGGCTAGTTGGTCAGTACAAGATACTTTACTTCGGGAGACAGATTATGCTTTAAGTAAGGAAGAATTTCTGGCTATTATCTGGCAGATATTTACGCCACACTTCACCCCCTTAGGAATGGAAAAATTCAAAGAAATAAAGGGAAGAGCTCAGTTTTAAATAGAAAAGCCCATTTGAACTTAATCAAATGGGCTTTTCTTAGGTTGAAAATCTTATTCCTCTAAGGAATTATCCCAGCAACCTTTCATTTGTAATTCAAATGAAGGCATTCTTCCAATGAGAGGAGAAGCTGGTTTAGGATATTCTCCGCTTAAAATTAAGGTAGCACGTTGTGCTAAGTCTAAATAGTGCGCTTTTGTCGTTGCATCAGCTGCTGCAGCAGATTCTCTCGTTGCAGCCATTTTTACCTGACTAACGGTGAGTCTTGCCAATGAACTTATATCAGATTGTGAAACATCCATATTGTCCATGGTAAGAAGGCTTGCCAACTTATCAAGAAAAGCTCTGTGAAGATTTCTTCTATAAGGATCAGGTACAGTGTGTAAGTCTAACTCTCTAAAAATCATTTTTTTACTATCGACAAACAGTTCACTTAAGCTGTAAGCTTTCTTACCTTGCAATGCTGCCTGTTCAGACAATCTTTTCATTCTATCCTGGGCAAAAAGCGCGCTTAAGGTGGACGTTTGAAGAGATCTTATTCTGTCCATTGTACCAGATCCCTCAATTTTGCCAAGAATATCGTTGTTAATCATCCAGTAAGGAGTCGTAAACAACTGGCGATCGAAAAATTGCATAGCTCTAATTTGTTTTTCACGGGCAACGTTAACATAAACAGGACCTTTTTGTTCTCCCGTTTTGTCATATTCGTAGGTGCCACCTACATTGTTTACAACGTGCCCCATGTAACGACGAAATTGTCCCGCCATATTGGTGTATAGTTCGGCAAGTTCAGAAAAATCTTCACCAGGTTTTACCGTCCATTCAATTAATTTACTGGTAAGGACTTTTAAGTTTTCAATGCCGAGATCAGAAGCTTTTATAGCGTCATCGCCAATATCTTCTGTTTGGCCACTTGGATCAATAGTATTGAACTGTTGTTGACCGTAGCGGTAAATAGGATTGCCTGCTTTATTGAGAATCCATGTATTTAGCGTAGGTTTCTCTTTTTCCGGATCACTGGTATCTTTAATAAGTCTGTATCCCCATTCAATAGACCATTTATCATAAGGACCAACGGCGGCATAAAAACCTGCACCTTTGTCTTGAGGTTGAGCCACATAATTAAAACGGGCATAATCCATAATAGAAGGAGCAACCCCCATTCTTTGAACGAAGCCAGGTGCACGAAGTGAATCCACGGAGTAAGCAGAGCTGGAACCCATATTATGTGGTAATCCTAAGGTATGACCTACCTCGTGAGCAGCAACGAAGCGAATTAATTCACCCATTAATTCCTGCTTAAATTTAGGTGTTCTTGCCTCTGGATTAGCTGCTGCGGTTTGAATGAAGAACCAGTTTCTAAGTAGGTTCATAACATTATGATACCATAAGATATCAGATTCAATGATTTCGCCTGATCTTGGGTCATGGACATGAGGACCAACGGCATTTTGAATATCAGTAGTAATATAACGTATTACAGAGTAACGAACATCTTCAGGAGACCATTCAGGGTCTTCTTCTGGTGTTGGAGGGTCTTTGGCAATGATGGCATTTTTGAAACCTGCTGTTTCAAAAGCAGCCTGCCAATCTTCGATACCTTTCTTAAGGAAAGGACGCCATTCCATAGGGGTACCCGGATCGATGTAATAGACAATAGGTTTAACAGGTTCAACCAATTCTCCTCTGAAATAAGCTGCAGGGTCTTTGGGTTCCAGCCTCCAGCGGGTTATTAAAGTTTGTTTAGCTGCTTTCTGCTCATCTAAACCATAGTTTGTTCTTGAAAGAGAAAAATAACCTACGCGTTCATCTAAAAATCTTGGCTGCCATATCTTTTCAGGTAACAAGATAAATGATTGATTCATTTCAATGCTGAGCGTATTAGTCAGCTGATTATCAGGTATGTTAGTTCCCGTAAAAGTAAGTACATGCCTTACTTCTGTATTTTGAGGATAACTTTTCATACTGGTTACGTAAGATCTCTTAGCATCTAAGGCCTGTATTTCGAAACTCCTTTTTTCAGCCTTGGTAAGTGGACCAATCATAGGAATGTCAGACGTAAATAAACCTGTAGCGTCAAATACGACAGCACTTGAATCTTTTGATAACGTAGCGAGATCGAAGACCATGATAATAGGTTCAAAATTATTTCGTTGAACTGCTTTCGCAACGGGTAGAGAAGGATCTGCAATAGCATCGTAACTTACAGATTTCAATAAAACTTTTTCGTCTTGTAAATACCAGCGAACGATTTGCTGAGGTCTGGAACGCATACCTGCACCTCCAAAATTTAGTCCCTTTACATGACCGGAAATTACGCTGGCAACAAGAATATCTCTGCCTAAAATCACTTTTGGAACCTCAAAAAAGTATTTTTGCCCCACTCTGTGAATGGTAAAAAGTCCGGCGTCAGTAACTGCGTCTGCTGGAATAATATCGGAAAAAGATTTTGCCTTAGCCGGTTTTTTTGCCGCAGCAGCTGGATCCTTTGACGGATCTTCCTGTGCTTGAGCTTGTATGAATAACATACAAAGTCCAAACGTAATGATAAATTTGTGCATAAGTAGATTAGTTTCAAATCAATAATTCGGTTCAAAAATTTATTCTTTCAAGATAATCTTTTCTTCCAATTTAGGCATTGGATTCTTAAGTTTAAGTTGTTCTCCAAGTTGGTGTGATGCAGCAAAGGAGGTAATGGTTGTGTTTAACATATCACTTGCTGTTGTAGGACTATTTGGCAACAAAATAAGGTTGCTATTCACCTTTTCACTTAAAGATTGCAGGGTATCGTAGTGTTGTGTTACTACGATTAATGCCGATGCTTCCTGAGAATTGATTCCCACCTTATTTAAAAGATGAACAGATTCTTCTAAGCCTCTGGCAATTTCCCGGCGTTGATCTGCAATACCTTGTCCATGTAATCGTTTACTTTCGGCATCAGCTCTCGCCTTAGCAACAATCTTAACACGCTCTGATTCTCCCTCATATTCAGCGGCGATTTTTTCCCTTTCTGCAGCATTGATTCTATTCATCGCATTTTTAACGGCATGATCAGGGTCGATATCTGTAACAAGGGCTTTAACTATACCATAACCATAAGTATTCATGGCTTCTTCGAGTTCTCTACGGATGGCTACAGCGATGTCATCTTTTCTTTCAAAAACGTCATCCAGTCTTAATTTTGGTACTTCAGCGCGAATGGTATCAAAAACATAAGCTGTTATTTGTTCCGTAGGGTTATCCAGCTTGTAATATGCGTCGTAAGCTTTTTCTTCCAAGACTTTAAACTGCACAGATACTTTGATTTTTACAAATACATTGTCTTTTGTTTTTGTTTCAACGTTCACATCCAGTTGTTGGATTTTCAAAGAAATTTTTCCAGAAATTTTATCCACTCCCGGAATTTTAAAATGTAATCCGGGCTTTCTAATACTGTGGAATTTACCAAACCTTTCCAGTATAGCAACGGTCTGTTGTTTGATGGTAAACATGCCAGACATGAATACAAAAATACCCATTAAAACGAATAAATAATTTGCAATAATCCAATCCATGATTTTAATATTTAAAGAGATTTAATTTCACTGTTTAATTTACTAAGCACATCTTTTGCGTCACCAAACAACATTTTAGTCCTTTCGTGAAAAAACAAAGGATTTTCAATGCCAGCGTACCCAGACCGCATACTTCTTTTCAGCACAATAACCGATTTGGCGTTCCATACCTTTAGTACAGGCATACCATAAATGGGGCTTCCCGGATCATTTTCTGCCGCTGGATTTACCACGTCATTTGCACCTACAATGATGGCAACATCGGCGGAACTTAGCGCACTATTTGCCTCGTCAAGGTCTAATAATTTTGGATAAGGTACATCAGCCTCCGCTAAAAGCACGTTCATGTGACCAGGCATTCTACCGGCAACGGGATGAATAGCGTATTTGACATCAACCCCATTGGCTGAAAGCTGGTCATCAATTTCTTTACAAATTTTTTGAGCCTGGGCAACCGCTAATCCATAGCCAGGTACAATTATAACTGATTGAGAATAATAGAGTTGTATAGAAGCGTCATTTAAGGAAATTTCCTTTACAGTTCCTCCCGTTGCGGTAGCGCCAACCGCGGAAGTTCCACCAAAACCACCAATTAAAACATTCCAGATGGAACGGTTCATCGCATTACACATCATTACCGTCAAAATAGTACCGGATGCGCCTACTAAAATACCGCCAACAACCATAAATTGACTATCGAACAGGATACCTGCTGCGGCACCGGAAAGCCCGGAAAAGGAGTTAAGCAGAGAAATAACCACGGGCATATCGGCGCCACCAATGGGGGCTACGAAACTAACGCCATAGATTAATGAAATAACAAGGAAAATAATCGCGGCTTCCATTCCTATGGCTTCACCTTGCGTTAGTATGTAGGCACCTAATCCAATGAGACCAGCAAGCATTATCATATTGATAACGCTATGTTTAGGTAAAGTTACCTTTTTGTCGTCAACAAGATCCTCTAGTTTAGCGTAGGCAAAAATACTACCTGTAAAAGCGACGCCACCAATAAATAAGGTTAGAAGGACGGTAAAAAAACCAAGCGTATCGACCACCTTTGTTTCGTCATAATAATGCAGAACATCAGCTAAACCCAGCACAACAGCACAGGCGCCGCCTAATCCGTTAAATATGGAAACCATTTGAGGCATAGACGTCATAGCTACTTTAATAGCTGAATAGTATCCAATGGCGGTACCAACAACCAGTGCTGCAAAAATCCACGCATAATTATTTGAAACATTGCCTTCCAGCGGCATAATTAATGCGGCGATAACAGCCAGGATCATTCCAACGCCGGCATACCTATTTCCTTTTCTTGCTGTATCTGGTGAACTCATCAATCGAAGTCCCCATATAAAGCCAATGGAACCAAAAAGGAAAAAAATCTCTATAATAAAAGTAAGTAGCATAGTATTATTTCTTTTTCTTTTTAAACATTTCAAGCATTCTGTCTGTGACAACAAATCCTCCAGCCACATTAATCATACCTAATACAATTCCTATAAATCCGAGAGAAAGGGTAAGGTAATCTGTTGATTCTGTAAAACGAACCAATAAGATGGCCCCAATTACAACCACTCCGCTTATAGCATTGGAACCGGACATTAAAGGGGTGTGCAAAACGGTTGGAACTTTCGCTATAATCTCAAATCCCAATAAAACAGTAAAGGCCAATAAATATATTACCAGCAAATTATCTATAAAAAAGCCATAAAAATTTTCCATAAAAAATCGTTATTTTGAAAAATTAAACGAATAACTCAGGGGTTATACAAGCACCTTTGATGATTTCGTTATTGAAATCAGCATGTAAAGTACCTTCCCGAACCATAGTCTTTAAAAAATTTAATACATTATTGCTGTATAGGAAACTTGCATCCTGAGGCATTTGTGCGGGCAACTGAGAATTTCCAATGATGGTTACTCCATTAACAACAATCGTTTCATTGTCTTTTGAAAGCTCGCAATTTCCACCAGTAGAGGACGCCAGGTCAATGATAACAGAACCTGCTCTCATTTGATTTACCGTTTCTTTTTCCAGTAGAATAGGTGCTTTTCTACCTCTTACCTGGGCTGTGGTAATAATAATATCTGATTTTATAGCTCTGGCCTGAACTTCAGCTCTCTGGCGGGCCAGGAATTCCTCTGTTTGCTCTACGGCATATCCACCTGCACTTTTGTCGTCTTTTGCTCCTTCAACCTCAATAAACTTACCACCTAAACTTTGCACTTCTTCCTTTACAGCCATCCTGGTGTCGAATACCTCCACAATCGCACCCAGCCGTTTTGCCGTAGCAATAGCTTGCAGGCCCGCAACCCCAGCGCCTAAAATCAAAACTTTAGATGGCTTTATACTTCCTGCAGCGGTAATCAACATCGGTAAATACCGGGGAAGTTTTGCGGCGGCAACCAGCACTGCCTGATAACCTGCGATGGAGGCCATTGAGGACAAAACATCCATTGATTGAGCCAGCGTAGTTCTGGGTATCATATCCATACTAAATGCCTTCTTTCCTTCCTTTAACAAGCTTGGAACTGCCTCTGCATCAGCAAATGGGGCAAATTGGGATATCATTATGGCATTTTGATTGACCAACTTCCATTCTTCCTGCGATAGTGGATTAAATGTAACAATAATGTCTGCTTGTTTCAAGACTTCATCCCGGCTCAATACGGTTGCCCCAACATAATCATTATCAGAAAAAAAGGACTCATCACCAGCACCCGCTTCCATAATCACAGAAACGCTTAATGCAGACAATTTAGAAAGAGTGTCGGGCACAATAGCTACCCGCGGATCTCTGCTCTCTTTTACTATTCCTAACTTCATTTTTATATTTTTCAGCAAATATCAATGATAATTATCTTATTTGCTATTAAGCTACCCACCTATTTTTACAAGATAGACAAATATGCGGCATTTTCCGCCAACTATTCTATAAGTTTTTCAACTTATCGCTAAATTTCTCAATGACTTTAGTCACTTTTGGTTTAACTACATAAGTACAGTAAGGATTCCGATCACCCACTTTTTGGAAATAGTTGTTATGTTCTCCTTCTGCCGGATAAAATTCCTGACTTTTTTCAATGAAGGTTACAATATTGGAACCCCAAAGAGGTTTTGCTTCCTTTTCGATAGATAGTTCAATTATTTCCCTCTCTTTGTCATCGGAATAAAAAATGATAGACCGATACTGAGGCCCCACGTCATTTCCTTGTTTATTGAGCGTGGTAGGGTTATGTATTTGCCAAAAAACCCGCAAAAGGTCATCTAAACTGATTATCTCCGGGTCGTATATTATTTTAACGACCTCGGCATGATTTGTTTGTCCTGAACATACCTCTTTATAAGTAGCGGTTTCTTTAGTTCCCCCGGCATAGCCAGATTGTACAGATTCGACTCCTTTTAGTAATTGATAGGCAGCTTCAAGACACCAGAAACAGCCACCTCCCAGAATGATTTCATTCATGATAATTATTGAAATAAGTGATTTGAATATTGGGCTAATTTTTCAAAAAACAGGGACATTCCCGCTTTCATCTCTTCATCTAAATGATAATATATATTATTAGAAAAATAGCTTTTTAAGTCAAAACCGGCGGGTGAATCTGGTAAGAGCAAGAGTAGCTCGGGTATAGCTGCTAATCCTGCACTGAGGGCATTATTAAAATCGTTTTCGAAAATTTCTCCTACGTTATGTTTGCTTACCCAGGCAGCAAACACGAAGGGTAGGGAAGTATGTTCCCGCCAGGCTTCACCTAAGTCATAAAAATAAGGATATTTTTCGTGCAAGCCCATCGTTCTGTCCCCAATGATAAGCAGGCCGGTATTTTCCGATACATGATCTTCAAACCCAGGTTGGCCTGCTATGAAATGGAGTTTTTGTTGCCAGAACTCTTTTAATAAAATTTGAACAAGGAGGACAGATGTTCGGGAATGGAAATCGAGAATTAAGGTATCTAATTGATCAATAGGTTTATAGGAAAAAATGCCTACTGTTTTTACTTTATTCTGAGCACCAATACAATAATTTGAAAATAAAACAGCATTAGGTATTTGAGGAATTACTGCGGTAGGAATAAGCGCTAATTCTACCTCTCCATGAATCATTTTACTGGCACAGGCAGTCGGAATATCCAGCATAAGGTTGATTTTTCCCGCCAAAGGACTATTCAATAAACCATATAATAGAGGTTTGGTATTCAAATAGCTTACCGCTGCAATATTTAATTTATCTGATAATTGATTAGAAGGGAAAGCCATTGTCGGAATTTAAATGGCTTATATCATTCATTAAAATAGAATTAAAGCCATTTTGATCTTTTAAAAATTGGTATAAACCGGTATTTTTATGGCTGAATTTTTCCATTTCCGATACGGGGAGACCAAAAAAATAAGTCATCATACAGCGCATTGCTCTACCATGGCTACAAACTAAAATGTTGGATTCCTCCCTGTTTTCAAGCCACTGCATAAACAACTCCATTCTTGCGGCTAGTTCAGCGGCGCTCTCCCCATTTTCAAGCCTTGTCTCATAACGACCACTCTGCCAGTCGGTTATAGCTTCTTTGTAGGGTTGCTCCATCCACATTGCATACGATTTACCTTCGTGAATGCCCCAGTTCATCTCGTTGATTTCAGGTAACTGTACCCAGGGAATGCCTTTATCAATAAAGGATTTAACCGTTTGGTGCGTCCTTTGAAGGGTCGATGTTACCACTATTTCAAAAGGTATTTCCTGGTATTTTTGAAAAAATGCTTTCGCTTGTTCTTCCCCTTTCTGATTTAACGTTCCGTCAATACCTGATCCCTGAACAATAGCAAGACGATTATTCTCTGTTTCTCCGTGGCGAAGTATATAAATATTTTTATTCATTTATTGATTATTAACAACGGGTAAAGAAACATAACCTTTTATTACTTCATCTTCCTTAAAGGTTTCGTTAGTGTAATCATGCAGGATATTATAAAGGGTATCCCGTTCTAAAGGATGTTTCCCGACCGCTTTTATTAAATTGACCAAATCGCGGGTACTCAGAGAAGGAGTTTGCTCTTCTGACCCCGCCATACTGTAAATTTTTGTAGTATCGTCAATGGTTCCGTCAATATCATCGACACCAAATGACAGAGATAATTGAGCCATATTCCTACCAATCATGGGCCAATAAGCCTTGATGTGGTCAAAATTATCGAGATAGATGCGACTTACTGCATAATTTCGAAGGTCGTCCAGCGCGCTAACTTCTTTCAGGTGAGACAATTGATTATCCTTATTCCTAAACTTCAGGGGAATAAAGGTTTGAAATCCACCTGTCTTATCCTGTAAATTCCTTAATTTTTCCAAGTGATCTATTCTGTGAAAATAGGATTCAATATGTCCATAAAGCATGGTGGCATTAGATTTTTTACCTAAATCATGCCATATTTCATGAATTTTCAACCATTCTTCATCGGAACATTTACCACCAGCAATCTGGTCTCTTATTTCGGGGTGAAAAATTTCAGCACCCCCACCTGGCATAGAGTCCAGGCCAGCCTCCAACATGAGTGCCATACCTTCTTGGACACTAATTTTTTCTTTCTTGAAAATATAATGGTATTCGACGGGAGTTAAGGCCTTTATGTGTAGATCGGGTCGATGTTTTTTTATCGTTTTAAACAATTCAGCATAAAAAGAAACATCATATTTTGGAAGAACACCTCCTACAATATGAACTTCGGTAACAGGTTCCTGATCATATTTTCGGACAATATCCATCATTTCATCGAGGGTATATTCCCAACCGTCCTTTCTCTCTTTTATTAATCGGGAATAGGAGCAAAAAGTGCAGGTATAAATACAAACATTGGTAGGCTCAATATGGAAATTCCTGTTAAAATAAGTGTTTTTACCATTTTTCTCTTCCCTTATAAAATTGGCTAAGGTACCAAGGTAACCAAGAGAGGCGTGTTCAAAAAGATATAATCCATCTTCCGGCGTAATCCTTTTTTTGTCAAAAACTTTTTTCGCAATATCAGCTAAATGTATATCCTTGTTATTCAGGCAAACTTGCTTTGAATCGTTTTCCATAAAACGGTATTTTAATCTTAAACGCAAAAGATGAAAAGTCGTTCAAAACAAACAACTAGAAAATGGTATGAAGGAGGATAAAAATTACATAGCCAATATTTTTGCGGCTATAAGATCACCAATTTCGGAACATTTGCAAGAATGGGGCAATTGTAATTCGGCGGTGCCATAACCACTTTCCAATAGATTTTTCACACTTTCTCTGATAACTTCAGCCTCTGTATGCAGATTAAATGAATCTAACATCATAGCTGCAGATAAAATGGTTGCCATAGGATTTGC
>JAFMBH010000090.1 GCA_017858735.1 Bacteroidota bacterium | reverse complement strand
CAGCAGAGCTGGATTTACCTTTATAACAGCAACACCAGCGCCTGCTATTACGTCATTTACCCCAACATCGGGTAAGACGGGTCAGGTGGTCAACATTATAGGAACGAATTTAACGGGAGCAACAGCAGTGAGCTTTGGTGGGACGGCTGCCAGATCGTTTACTGTGGTTAGTGCAACGAGCATCAATGCGACCGTTGGTGCAGGAGCGTCTGGCTCTGTATCAGTAACGACAGCAGCAGGAACGGGTACGCGTGCGGGATTCACCTATTTACCTCCTCCGACGATTACGTCATTTAGTCCTACCTCGGCTGGAACAGGACAGACGGTAACTATAACAGGAACGAATTTTACAGGAGCGACAGCGGTTCGATTTGGGAATACCGCAGCATCTTCATTTTCTGTGGTTAGTGCAACGAGCATCACCGCGGTGGTTGGTGCCGGTGCCACAGGAAATGTTAGGATTGTAACGGCAAACGGAAATACTAACCGAGCGGGATTTACCTTTATAACCACTACTACCACTCCTCCAACAATCACCTCATTTTCACCCTCAAAAGCAGCCCCTGGTAATAATATTACCCTTAATGGAACAGGTTTTCATCCAACATTAAGTCAAAATACGGTTTGGATAGGTGCTACTAAAGCAAATATTTCATCAGTAACAACCACCACAATTACAGCGAAAGTTCCAATTGGTGCAACTACGGACTACATAAGAATTTTGAATGCTGGAACTAGACAAGGAGTTCAATCCAATCAATTTTTCGTTTCCTCTTTTTCTCCTTCCAGGGACAGTATTTCTTCTACAGATATTACGCCTAAAGTTGATTTAACCACTTTGGCAAATCCTGAAGATGTAAGGGTCTCCGATTTAGATGGAGATGGTAAACCAGATATTTTGGTGGCTAATTATGGAGCAGGTTCATTTTCTGTTTTTAGAAATACCAGTGTAGCTGGAAATATAAATATTGCTAATTTTAGCAGGAAGGATTTTACCTCCGGTTCAGGTTCAACTTTTGTTACTGTGGCCGATTTGGATAATGACGGAAAGCAAGATGTAATTATTGCCAATCAAGGGGAAAATACCCTTTCTATTTTTAAAAATATTTCGACATCAGGAAATATTTCATTCAATAGTCCAGTTAAATTGACTACCCCGTCAACTCCTATAGGTATTGGAATTGGTGATTTTGATAAAAATGGCTGGTTGGATATTGTAACGGTTAATTACGATAATAATTCGTTGTCAATTTTTTCTAATAAAGGAATCTTTAATACGCTGTCCCCTAGTAATTTTAATGCTCCATTCAAGTTAATTACTGGCTTAAATCCAATTACCATTGATATGGCAGATCTGGATGGTGACAGTAAAGTTGATATAGTCGTAGGAAATTATAGTTCAAGAAACGTTTCTATATTTAAAAATAATTTCGTGTCAGGTATTTTAAATACCTCATCATTTGCGTCTAAAATAGATTTTAATGCTGGAAACAGTCCAGGTTATCTGAAATTAGGTGATATTGACGGGGATTCAAAATTAGATATAGTTGTTCTTGCTGAAGGTGCTAACTCGGTCGGTATTTTAAGAAATACAACTTCACCCGGCCTCATCAGTCTATCGTCTTTTGCTCCAAGGGTTAATTTTAACACTGGATTAACGCCTTACTATATTAGTTTGGGAGATATGACAGGAAATGGAAAACTGGATATTTTGGTAACAAATTTTGGAGATGGTACGGCGACAGTCTGGCAAAATAAGGCGATTCCTGGTAGTATTACGCGATCGTCTTTCTTTAAAAGGTTAAACCTTAAAGTAGGAACTAAGCCTTATGCCGGACTTTTAGCCGATATTGATGGGGATGCTAAAACGGATATCTTAGTATCGAATACCGGAAGTAACACATTATCCATTTTGAGAAATACGGTTGGTGCCCAAATGATTGTGTCTCCTACCTCAAGTACTTTACCCGCTACGGGTGGTTCATTGACAGCCTCCGTTTCCTCCAATCTTGTTTGGAAAGTTTCGTCTAATGCAAACTGGCTTATTCCAATAGGATTGTCAGGAAAAAATAGCGGTTCTTTAAGAGTTATTTTTTTGGCAAATAACAGCATTTCCAGAAGGGGAACTATTACTTTTACCGCTGATGGCATCACAAGAACGATGGAAATAGTGCAAGCTGCCAGACCTGGTCTGATGAATCCATCCAATGAATTGAATGATGAATTTTTAGAAAAAACGGAGATTACAGAAAAGGAAATTACTCACATAGATTGGGATTTATTTCCTAATCCTTCTGATGGCATAGTAAATCTGTCAGTTAAATTTTCAAATTTAGTGGAAACAGGAATATTAAATATCAGAGATATTCATGGTAGGGTAGTTAGATCTCAAACCAATGTAAGAACAGGTAATTATCAGTTCGATTTATCATCTGAACCTAAAGGTACTTATTTGTTTTCATTACAAGATGAAAATGGTGAAGGACTGATTATTAAACAAATAATATTAAATTAATTAAAGCTTTAATTGTTATTATTAAGGTTACCTAAAAAGCCTGGATACATTAATCATACATCTACAAATAAACATTAGGTTTATATCGTAGGCATACCCTATAATCCTCAAAATCCTGTAAATCCTGATTCAAAATAGGGTGTTAGTAGTAAATTTTAAACATAAAAACTATCCTAAAAATCTAATATCTAACGGGCATAATTTTGAAAATCAATTATTTTTAATAGAAAAAAAAATAGAAGCTATCTTTTTAGAAAGCTTCATTTTTAATATTATGACTAAGTCTGTTAAGACGTAACCCTTTGTTTAGGTCTAAAACGACTTTAATCCTATGAGTTTTGAGATTCCTTTTTTATAACCCCAATGGCCTACAGCGCCAGAAATCATACCAATGAATTACCGCTTTGGGGACCGGGTATCAAGGCATAATAACGACACTGTGGCTTTGGGTTTTCTGTGCACTGCGCACAGTTAATGTGTATTGCCCTGGGGGGAAGGCAGACACTGAAATGGAAAGGTTGGTATAACCAACATTTTGGGCGTAATTTTTTTGGAAAATAGTTTGTCCTGAGTTATTCAGGAGTATTAATTGAACAGGGAATTTTTCTTCTGTTAAATTCAATGATATTCCTTCAGATAATGATATAGGATTATTTATAATAATTGAATTATCATTATCTTTCAAGTCTTTTGTGGAGGTGGCTAATACAGTACTAAATGAATAAATCTTAGATACTGTGGAGCAAAATGAATAAAGATTTAATGATCTTAATCGCCAAAAATACTTCCGTCCGGTAGTCAATTCTTTCGTCATAAAGGACAGAGAATCTGATGATATTTCATAACGGGATGTAACTAGTGCCATATTGGGCATAGGAGAAACCTCGATAATGTATTTGTAGGTTCCGGGGACTTTTTCCCAGGAGAAGGTTACCCCATTGGATAAATTTACCTGACTATTTTCCAAAGGTGCATTGACAATGGGCATTGTTTGATTGATTTTAACAGGTAAATCTCCTTTAAATAAGGTCTGATAAAATTCATCTGCATAGGCCCTCATGGTCATAATTTGTTCCTTACTGAATCTATTTGGGCAAGGATCTAATGCATATCCCATGATTAGTGAACCGTCAGAATAGAAACTTTTACCCATGGGGTCTATCAAAGGAATAGGACTTTTGGAGCTATCGCTACAAGACCATCTTAGACTTAGATAATCTGGTGCCGTGTCGCAAAATCCATCTCCGGCACTTCGGCAATTGCTTCCATCGGCTCTTTCTACTTTCACGTTTTCCCAATTTTCAGGCGCCTTCAAAGTATAATCGAAAGCTTTACCCTCCCAACCTTGAAAAGTATGGGGTAAACCTAAAAAATGTCCTATTTCATGCGCTAATAAAGCTCCTTTTACCTTGTAACATTCAGAGGAAAGAACAATTCCTTTGTTTATTCCTTGATGTATAACGTTAAAACCACAGGCGTCAAGCGCGTTTTCTACAATGTAAACAGGTATGGCATTCGTTGATTTATACGATTGTAATAACTGACCTAATTCAAACTCAGTTTCTATACCCTCATAAGCAGTTGAACTTAATATGGTTGGCTGACTTTCTAAGTAAAAGGATATATTTGCCTGTTTGTATAATTGATTTAAATGACATATTTCGTCCATCAATTTCTGTGGAGAAATAGTGCCGGATTGGCTATGTACCTTGCTGGATATAAAGATTTTTATTGGGAAATATAAGGTAAGAGAACTACGCAAAGAATATTCGATGGGTAAACGTTGTTGAAAACGTGTAACCCATTCATTATGAACACACTTTACTGTGTTACATGGCTTTAATGTTTGTCCATAGGTGATATGTGACAACAAAAAAGCAGTTAAAAGGAACAATACGCGTATTTGCATAATGCCTTACAGCTTGATATAAACGATATGTAAAAGCCTTGGGAAAAAATACTGCTTTTAAAGTATATTTTTCACCTCTCATCCGTAAAGAAAAAGATTTATTTTAACATATCCAAAAAAAATAAATTAAATTTTAAAATATTTGTATTTTTATATCAAATTCCAAGCAAACAAAACAAAAATTTATCATGAGGAAGGTTACCGTAATTGGCTCCGGAAATGTTGGGGCCACAGTAGCGAATGTTTTAGCGCACAAAGATTTAGTAAATGAAATTGTTTTACTTGATATCCAGGGTGATATGGCTAAAGGTAAAGCATTGGATATGTGGCAGCAAGCACCTGTTGATTATTATAGCACGAGGATTACTGGTACAGACGATTATGCAAAGACCGCAGATTCAGATATTGTCGTAATTACCGCTGGTATTCCCAGAAAACCGGGTATGTCAAGAGATGATCTTATTAGTACTAATGCTAATATTGTTTCCTCTGTTACAGCACAGATAATGAAGTATTCAGCTAATCCTATCATTATTGTGGTTTCCAATCCTTTAGATGTTATGACTTACGCCGCATGGAAAACATCAGGATTGCCTTCTTCCCGTGTTTTTGGTATGGCTGGTATTTTAGATACTGCCCGTTATAGAGCTTTTTTAGCAGAAGCACTCAATGTTTCTCCAAAGGATATTCAGGCAGTTCTCATGGGTGGTCATGGTGATACCATGGTTCCGCTTCCCCGTTATACTACCGTAAGTGGAATTCCTGTGACGGAGTTAATTGATGAAGCGTCGTTAGATGCCATCGTGGAAAGAACAAAAGTTGGTGGCGGGGAATTAGTTAAGTTGATGGGGACTTCCGCATGGTATGCTCCTGGTGCTGCTGCAGCCCAAATGGTGGAAAGTATTTTGAAAAATGAAAATAGAATTTACCCCTGTTGCGCACTATTAAACGGCGAGTATAATCTACATGGCGTTTTTGTTGGCGTTCCCGTTAAATTGGGAGCTAATGGTATTGAACAACTTATAGAGCTAAAATTAAATGAGGCTGAAATGGCTTTACTTAATGATTCAGCCGATCAGGTTCGTCAGGTTATGGGGGTTTATGATGGATTGTCAAAATAAACTTTTTTTCAAATGATTACGAAAATCCATATCCCTCTGATTATTGGGGTATGGATTTTTTTGTATGTACCAATTACGTTTTTCGCCGTGAACCCTTTACGCTATTTATTGTTTATTTAATAAAGTTTTTTTAAATGGAATTTGGTCTCTTTAAAAAAGAATGGCTCAACGAAATGGTTACCAATAATGGAGATTCTGTGTTGAATCTTACTTTCGACAATCCTGTTTTATTGGTTTTTTTAAGGCATTTTGGTTGTATTTTTTGTAAGGAAGCGCTGGTTGATATTTCAAAAAATAGGTCCAAAATTGAAACAGGTGGGCTCAAAATTGTTTTTGTCCACATGACCGATGTTGAAACAGCGGAAAAGAATTTCAATAAATTTGGATTGCTAAATGTTATTCATGTCAGTGATCCAAATTGTAGATATTATACCGCTTTTGGATTGGTAAAGGGAAGTTTTAATCAGCTTTTTGGTCTGCAATCTCTCATTAGAGGCTTTTCTGCAGGTATTAAAAATGGTCAGGCCCCCAGTGCTCAAATTGGAGATGGATTTCAAATGCCTGGCGTTTTTGTTATCGATAGTGGGGAATTGAAAGAAAGTTATATTCATAATCTGTCTTCTGATAGACCAGATTATTTGCAACTCGCCAGTTGTTGTGTGATTAAGTAATAATAAATCGGTTTACTATGATTGGGTGGAAATTTGGTGATGTTGGAAATAAAGACATTGAGAATAATGTCTTCAATCGATTGCTTAAATTGTTCAAAGAATTATTGCTGCACACTTCTGGTGATGTGGATGAAGCTTTATCATGGTTAACTGAACTCGACAGGCAATATAAACTGACTACGCCAGATTATGGTTTAGCTGATTTTATTCAGGATCTTAAAGACCAGGGCTTTATTCGTTCTAAAGATGCTCAATCTCCCGGATTGGTTCCCGCGCCTAAAATGGAGTTGGCCATGCGAAAGAAGGCATTGGAAGATGTTTTCGGCGATATTAAGAAAAGTAAAGCCGGGGGTCATAATACCCGTCTCGAGGGTAGGGGAGACGAACTTACCTCTGAAAGAAGACCTTTTGTTTTTGGTGATGCTTTAGATAAAATAGCAATGTCTGAGTCTTTAAAGAATGCTCAGGTTAATCATGGGATAGATTCTTTCAAATTATCGGAAAATGATCTTGAGGTACAGGAAACTTACGATCAAAGTCAAATGTCAACCGTTTTGATGATCGATATTTCTCATTCTATGATTCTTTATGGAGAAGATCGTATTACTCCCGCAAAGAAAGTGGCCATGGCTCTCTCTGAGTATATTACTACCCGATTTCCAAAAGATACCCTCGATATTCTTGTTTTTGGTAATGATGCCTGGACAATTGAAATAAAAGATTTACCCTATCTACAGGTTGGACCTTATCATACAAATACGGTGGCTGGTTTACAACTTGCCATGGATATTTTAAGGAAACGGAGAAGTTCCAATAAGCAAATCTTTATGATCACAGACGGTAAACCTACCTGCATAAAAAAGGGTAAAAAGTATTACCAGAATAGCTTCGGCCTTGACAGAACCATTGTCTCACGTACCCTGAATCTGGCGCAATCTTGTAGGAAAATGGATATCCCTATCACTACATTTATGATTGCAAGAGATCCTTATTTAATGAATTTCGTGGATCAGTTCACTAAAGCAAATCAGGGAAAGGCTTTTTATAGTTCTCTGGATGGTTTGGGGTCTTTCGTTTTTAGAGACTATAAGAATAATAAATCAAGGAAAAACAATAAATAGATTGAAAATAGTGTTTTCTACAAAATGCTATATTATGCGATTTATTATTTCTACTGCTCTTTTGCTTTTATTCTTTTGTGCGTTTGGTCAGCGAAGTAAAATTACCTTCACAGCGAACGAAAAGGAACATTTGTCTGCATTAGAAGACACGCTCTCTTTTTATGCTTATTCCATAGTAAACGATTCACTACCGGAAGATCGGTTTTATGCGACCAGGGAACTTATTGTTTTGCTGGTCAAAACATTAAAAATTAAGAACTCTTTCTACTATCCTTTTTCAAAGCTTACATCGGTTTCTTTACAATATCCACCGGATAGTAGCTTTCGTATGTTTACCTGGCAATTGGCTGTTTCACCGTCAGAATATAGATATTATGGCGCGCTACAAAGAAAATCGGATAGTTTAATATTATTTCCCCTAATTGATAGGTCTTTTACTATTTCTCAACCCGATGTAGCCTCTTTAAGCCCTGAAAATTGGATGGGATGTCTTGTTTATGGTATTCAACAATTTGGCGTAGGTGATTCAGCCACTTATCTGGCCTTTGGCTACGATGCCAATGACGGTAAAACACGCAAAAAGTGGATTGATCCCATCCGTTTTGTAAGCCATAAACCTGTTTTCGGTGCGCCTCTTTTTCCACCTGATCCTAAAGATTCCAGCGCCACTATTCCGCTTAGATTTATTCTTTCCTATTCCGCAGAATCTACCATAAAGTTGAATTATGATGCAGAACTCGGATTAATTGTTTTTGATCATCTGGCTCCGTTGGTTTTAAAAGCCGGACAACCAGAAGAAATGGTTCCGGATGGAAGTTATGAGGCTTTTAAAATCTTACCAGATAAATTAGAATATATTGAGATGCTTACCGTTACCTCGACAGATGAAGAGAGCATAAGACAGAAACCTATTTTGGGTAGGGAGGGAAAAGATTTATTCGGTAAAAGTGGCTTAGAAAAGAAAAAAAAAGGTAATAATTAAATTTCTTCTTCATCAAATTCATCAAAATCGCTAAAATCATCCATACTTCGTCTATCTTTTTTAGTAGGTCTTCCTGTACCTCGAGCTCTAAGTACACTCGATTTTTTACCGTTGAACCAATCATTATATTTTTCTAACTCTGATGCAGGCGTGTTATTTTGAAAACATTCTTTAGCAATAGGAGCGGGTACACGGTTTTTGAGCAATTCTTTTACCTCAAACTGAAAATTAAATCCATTCTTTCTTACTTCAATTTTATCTAATCTGCTAACAGAAGCTGAAGGCTTTATCTCCGCACCATTAATTTTAATTTTTCCAGCTTTACATGCATCGGTGGCAATCGTTCTGGATTTAAAGATTCTAACGGTCCAAAGCCATTTATCAATTCTAGTCTTGCTTTCAGGTAAAATATAAACTTGCATATTAACCTACTTTCATTTTTGATCGTTTGACTAAGTATTTCTGTAATAACGGTTGAAATCCTTCATTAATGTCTGCTTCAACAAAATCAATTTTATATTGCAGACATTTCATTTTTAAATTTTTCAATAATAAATTTGATTCTTCTCTATAGCTTTCTTTTACTAATCCAGCCTGCAATTTCACCTCATTTCCTGTTTCAAGATCTACAAAAAGGTAAGGTCTGTCCTCAAAATTAAAATCTAATTCTAACTTTTTATCTGTGACATGAAATAAAATAACCTCGTGCATGTTATGCTTCAAGTGTTGAAGTGAGGCAAACATAGCATCCTGATCAGCGGAAGTTTCAAACATATCACTAAAAATAATAACCAATGATCTTTTATGAATACTTTCAGCAATCTGATGAAGGGCTTGCGACGTTGAGGTAGTGACTAATGGAACTGGAGTATTTAATTTATTTTCAAGATAACTTAATAACAAACGGTAATGAGTAGTGCTCGATTTGCATTGGGAATGAGTGTAAACCGTTTCATCGAAAAGACTGAGACCAAAGGCATCTCTTTGTTTTTGCAATAACTGCATTAAAGAAGCGGAAGCCAGTGAAGAAAAGTACAGTTTGTTTAAATAATTTTTATCGCCTGCTTTTCTCTCGGGAAAATACATGGACGACGAGGTATCTATGACTATTTGACACCTCAAATTGGTTTCTTCTTCAAATCTTTTGGTGAATAACTTATTGGTACGGGCATAAACCTTCCAATCAATATTTTTGGTTGATTCCCCTTGATTGTAAATTCTGTGCTCCGCAAATTCAACTGAAAACCCGTGAAATGGACTTTTATGTAATCCAATGATAAATCCTTCAACCACCTGTCTGGCTAAAAGATCTAAGTTGTTAAACTCACGAATTTTAGGATTATCCCAATAAGACATAAACAGTTTTTATAGTTTAGAGTCTTTGTCCCTGAAACAAAGACTCTAAAGGGTAGGTGGAATGTATTTAAACAGCAGCAGCCTCTTCTATTTTTTGAACCAGACTTTGTTTTGTTGCTACACCTACATGTTTATGTATAATTTCACCATCTTTAAGGATTAAGATAGTAGGTATAGAACGGATTTGATATTTCATTGAAACTTCAGGGTTAGCATCAACGTCAAGTTTGCCAACGATTACCTTACCGTCATATTCCTTTGCTAACTCCTCTATGATAGGACCTACCATGCGACATGGTCCGCACCATTCTGCCCAAAAATCAACCACGGCAATACCAGGGGTATCTAAAACCGTACTTTTAAAATTGTTGTCAGTGAATTCAAATGCCATTTTAATTGTTTTAAATATTATGTTATCAAAACAAAGCGTTTAGTAATTTAGTTGTAAAGTTAAGTTAAAAAATGAAATACTACCATTTGTCGGGCATTGTCCTAATTATTTTTACTGAAATAATTAAATACTTTTTCGCCAATAATCCATCCTGGGTGGAAGATTATTATGCTAATGGTATTTACCTTTTAATAAGTTTTATTCTCCAAAAAATTTCCATCTTATACATTTTACCTGGGTTATTTGGCATACCAATACTCTTTTTCATTTTTATTTTCTTGGTTTCATTGTCAAAACAAAAGAAAATAGTAAAGTTTAGTTTGATTATAAACAGCTTAGGCTTTTTATACTTTTTATTTTATTTCGTTTGGGGATTTAATTACTATCGTTTGCCTATTGATCATCAATGGAAGTTTAAATCTGCACCATTTACTTTTAAACAACTGGCGTCTGAATACGAAGAAACAACCGTTCATCTTTTGAAAATCAGAGAGTTTTTAGCTGATACGTCTAAAGGAGTTGATTTGGTCAGGTACAATGTTAAGAATGAAGAGCAACAAGTAATCATTCAAAAAAACCTTCAGCTTTGGCTGAAGAACCATGGATTTCCATCAGAAGCAAAGGTTCCCATAAGATATAATTTGCCAAAGGGAATTTTTCTGCATTTTAGTACTGCGGGTATGTATTTTCCTTTTTCTGGAGAGGGTAATGTCGATCCGGGCTTACATCCTATTCACTTTACCTCGGTAATGGCTCATGAGATGGCACATGGTTATGGTTTTGCCGATGAAGGGACTTGTAATTTCTTAGCTTTTATATGTCATACCAATGATCAGAATCCTTATATTGCCTACGCCACAACCTTAGGTTATTGGAGATATCTGGCGTCAAACGTCAGAAGAATTTCCCCTTCTTTTTTTAACGAAAAAATGAGGGAACTCCCAACAGGTATTAGAAAGGATTTAATGGGTATTCAAAATTACAGCAATAGTTATGAAGACTGGATGCCAAATCTTCAGTATAAAATGTACGATGCCTATCTTAAAGGGCAGGGTATTAAGGAAGGTATGCTTAATTACAATAAGGTCATAGGATTAGTTTTAGCTTATAAAGCGGCTAATTCCTTCATTCTTAATGATTCCTCTTTACCCAGATAGCGATCTATTATGTGGTGAACTCCATAAATGACAGGTGTTAAAAAAATGGCCATAGAAATCTTATAAAAATACTGAATTGTACCTACAGCCAAAATCTGATTCCAACTCCAGGGGGTCACATTTCCAACTAATTCTGGTCCCCACTTGAATGCTATGGTTAAAATGACAAAACTATCAAATAATTGAGAGATAAAAGTTGATCCTGTAGATCTAAGCCAGACCCGCTTTTCTCCCGTTATTTTTTTTATTTGATGGAAAAGTAAAACATCGACTAATTGAGCAACCAAAAAAGCGGTTAATGATCCAAAGACCATTAATATACCCTGGCCGAAAATAACTTTAAAGGAAGTTTGCATATTTTCTACCCCCTGTGCCTTGTTTTGTGTTATCCACCAGTCGGCAGGTGAAAGTTGAATGGCGAAAAATATAATGATAAATGCGTAGGCAATGAGTCCAGCAGTAAATATGGATAGTTTTCTAACGCCTTGTTTACCAAAATATTCATTAATTATATCTGTCATAAGAAAGACTACAGGCCAGAGTAATACCCCGGCGGAGAATTGTAGCGCTCCTTCTTGCCCAAAAAGCTTGATGTTAAATCTGGAAATCCCTAAAGTGTCTTCTAAGGCAAATATTTTTACCCCTATAAATTCCGCAACCAATGCGTTAGCAATAAAAAATCCGCCAAGAATAAAAAATAAAGTAGTCCCCTTATTCATTTCATTCAAATGATGCTTTTTCTTGTCCATGGTTGGTGTCATTAAAAAATATTTATAAGTAAGGCTGAAACAAACCTTTTTGCGATATGTTTAAGGATAAAATTAACTTTTTAAGGATTAAAAAGTAGTTTTGTACTCATAAAATTTAATTTGTTTATGCCCAAGTTTGCAATAGATTTAAAAAGTGGTGCTATAAAAAACGAGCATCCCATCATTATTGGCATTGATCTCGGAACTACTCATTCTTTGGTTGCCATTATGGAAAATGGTAAAGCTCAGGTGGTTAAGGATGAATTTGGAGAGAATGCTTTATTAGCTTCTTTACTTCATCTTTCTGAAGATAATGTTTTTTCTGTAGGGGAAAAAGCGCGCGCATATATTGAAGTGGACCCTCAAAATACCATCTATTCTGTTAAGCGGCTTATGGGGAAATCTTATGATGATCTGTTAAGTTATAAAGATTTTTACGGCTATGAATTGCTTGATACCGGTCCTGAAAATTTAGTTAAAATAAAATTAAGAGATAAGTCATTCACACCCATTGAATTGTCAGCGGAAATTCTAAAATCTCTTAAATTAAGGGTAGAAAAACTTTTAGATAATATAGTGTCCAAAGCAGTAATAACCGTTCCTGCTTATTTTAATGATGCGCAAAGACAAGCCACAAGAGATGCTGGTAAGTTAGCTGGCCTAGAAGTCTTAAGAATAATAAATGAACCTACGGCTGCTAGTTTAGCCTATGGCATAGGCCTCGATAAGTCAGTTGTTCAAACCGTGGCAGTTTATGACTTAGGTGGAGGAACTTTCGATATATCTGTGCTACAGATTCAAGATGGCGTTTT
>JAFMBH010000204.1 GCA_017858735.1 Bacteroidota bacterium | reverse complement strand
CTGCCTTGATGGAATTGGAACCCCTGGTGTGAGGGTTATAATAATATTTCAGCACCACATTGCGCAAATGTAGTCGGTAATTGAATATGCACCAAAAATGGTAATTAGGAATGCACCAAAAATGGCAACAGGAGTGCTCCACTTTGTAAATATAAGTAGGTTATTTGTGATGATCAAAAAAAGTTTTTCTGTTTTCCATTCTATAACTTTTTCCGGATAGATTTATAATATCACAGTGATAAAGCAGCCTGTCCAAAAGCGCGGTTGCAAGCACTTCATCATCGAGCATTTTGGCCCATTCCGCGGGGCTTTTATTGGTAGTAATGATAAAACAGGTACGTTCATAGATCTGGTTCACAAAGTTGAATAGTGCATTGGCCACACTTTTTTCTACAGGAAAGAGCATGATGTCATCCAGAATGATCAGGTCTGCTTTCATTAGCCTTTTGTATTCGGCCATTGCTGTGCGGGTCATATCCTTGAGCTTAAGGATGTTGGTAAGATCTTCCATAGATTTAAAATAGGTTTTGTAGCCCTTTTCTACTGCATCGGCCCCCAGTCCGGCAGCAAGAAAAGTTTTGCCTGTTCCGGAAGGGCCCATTAACATGAGGTTGAAGCCCTGATCCAGCCAATTCAACTCCCTCAACTGGTTTATCCTTGCCATATTCAACCCATTTTCTGCGCCGGAATCGTAGGTGCCAAGGTCATTTTTAAGCGGTAGATTTGCAGCTTTTCTTCGTCTGATAACCTCGTTTTTAGACCTCTGTGTGGCTTCATGCCGGAGCAGTTCGAGGAAAAATTCCATGAAGCCCGAGCTCTGTTTTTCTGATTTGGCCACCACCTCGGGAAGCCCTGCTGCCATTCCGGTGATTTTAAACTGCCTGCAAAAGGCGTTGATCTGTTCTTTCTTTTCCATTTTTTGATAGTTTTGGCCATGGATTTCCCATCATTGAGAACGTCCATGGCGCTGGTTGTTCAGTTGATTTTTTTGTTGTTTTTATGGTTTACAATAGCTTCATATTCTCCTATGTTGCTTTTTTCGGGCTGTATCAGAGCATTTTCCGGTAATTTTCCATTCAGGGGATTGAGTACCTTGATATTTGGTTCCGCTTTTTTGTCGGACTGCTGAAGCTCAAGGATGGCCTTAAAATCAGATGCGCTGCAGATGGATTTTTCAACACAGTATTTTAATGTAAACTCCACTTTTTTGGGGTCTACTCCATCAATGGCCTTTTGGATTATGTCAAGCTGATCCCTGATATAACGAGGCTTTTTCTCTCTGAGCAGTTCCATCCATTCCTGGGCCAATGCCTCCTGGGTAAACTGACGTGCCGCTTTAGCAATCCTTTCGTCGATGGAGCCGGTTTTATCCCTACTATGATCGGTTTTCTTTATTTTTTGACCGGTGCCCACGGCAAGGAAATGACGACAGATTTCGGTATTGTTTACCGGTTGACTCACGATGAGTTCATCTGCCTCTACGTGTAGGGCGACGCGGCTTCCCTTTCCTTTATAGGTTCCAAGTGGCAGGGAGTAGAAGTTGCCTTTGTAAGGAACGGAATTATCCTTGCGTACGGCATATAGGTCAGGGGAGGCCTGCTTTGGAAGATAGGGCCTGTAAGGGGTAAGATAAGACTGTTCAATGTTGTGTTCGGAGTATGGCTCTTTTTTGGTTACTCCGTGGGGCAGGAGGTTTGCTGTACGGCCAAGCCAGCCCAGGACCTCGTCGTTAAGGGTTTCGATATTGTGGAAGGTACGGTTGTAAAGGAAGTTCATTTTGACGTATTTGACCACATTCTCGACCTTTCCTTTGCTTTCCGGATCGGATTTCCTGCAGAAGTACAGGCTGAAGGACTGTTCGCGCGTATAAGCCCTGAACGTATCGGTGAGGATAATGTCCCCGCCGTTTTCGCTGACCATGAACACCTTATCCTGGTCATAGACAATTTCTAATGGGATACCCCTGATAAAGGCAAAGGCTTTCTCGTGGGCCTCTACAGCCAGCAGGGAGGTAAAGTACTTGTTGGTGAACCATACGTATTTAAACCGGGAGCGGGAAAGTGTGAGTATAAAGAAAAACACTTTTACCCTATTGCCAGACGTGTTACGCATGTTGTATTCGCCAAAATCTACCTGAGCCTGTTTTCCATAAGGGAGCTCTTCCACCATCTCGTATTCACGGGGAGTTTTGATGAAGGGCAGGTTATGCTTGCGCCTTACCCAGGAAACAAAATTAAAAACGGTCTTTTGGGATACTTTTGGCAGATCCTTGAAATGCTCCTTTAGCCAGTCATGCATCTGGGCGGCTGTGGTGTCCCGGAATTTATCCAGTCGAGACTTGACAAAAGACTCATAAGGGGACAATACTTTGTTCCGCTCGGACTGATCGATCATCATCTGTTCGAACTCCAGTTCGGACATCGAAAGATATTTACTCACTGTCCGGCGGTTGAGGACTAACTCTTCGCTTGTCTGCCTGATAGAAAATCCCTCTCTGTAGAGGCGGTGAATCTCGAAATAAATCATAAATTTGTTCAAATACACGTTCATAAAATGCTAGTTTTGGTACACTAGCAAAATAGTTCAAAATCCCTTAGGGGCATGCCCCTAAGGGATCATTAGTGGTGCATTCTTGTTGCCAAATATGGTGTATTCTTATTTACCGAAATTGGTGCATTTGTATTTACCGATTACAGCAAATCCACCATTGCTCTTTTTCCTCTCCATTTTTCCACACTATCAGATTTGGA
>JAFMBH010000203.1 GCA_017858735.1 Bacteroidota bacterium | reverse complement strand
AAGACAATGAAATATAATTTATATCAGATTGATGCATTTACTGATACCATATTTGGGGGTAATCCCGCTTGCGTTGTACCCCTCGACCATTGGCTGCCAGATGATGTCCTACTGAAAATTGCAAAGGAGAATGCCGTTGCCGAAACGGCTTTTTTTGTTGATAAAGGAGATACTTTTCATTTGAGATGGTTCACTCCCGAAATTGAAATGGATTTGTGCGGACACGCTACATTAGCCTCCGCTCATTGTTTAGCGACGATTCTCAACTACCCCAAAAATGAAATTGTCTTTGAATCTATAAGCGGCAAACTGATAGTTAACGTTGAGGATGGAGTATATAAGTTGAACTTTCCATCAAGAATGCCTGTAGAAGCCGATCTACCTCTCATCATTTTAAATTCCTTAAATATCCAACCTAAAGAAATTCTGAAATCAAGAGACTATGTCCTGGTTTACGATAACGAAACTGACATCAGAAATATAAAAATAGACCGGCAGTCATTTGACCAGATAAATCTTGCTCCCGGAGGAATGATTGTAACAGCAAAAGGGGATAACTGCGATTTCGTGTCAAGATTTTTCACGCCTCAAACATCTATTCTGGAAGATCCTGTTACGGGTTCTGCGCACTGTTCCCTCATCCCATTTTGGGCAAAAAGACTCGACAAAAGGGTGCTTTATGCTCAACAAGTGTCAGAAAGGATGGGCAAATTATATTGTGAAGACCAGGGAGAACGGGTCATAATTAGTGGTCAGGCAAAAACGTATTCCATTGGATATTTTTGGATAAATTAATCACCTGCCTTGCTCAACATTATATAGTCAAAACCTTTAAAGCATGAAACATATATTATTATTGTCAATGTGTTGGATGTTTCTCTCTGATGCAGGTTTTGAAAGGGAGCATTTTGTTTTTCAGGGAAGAAAAGCATGGTTTATAAAGCCCGACAAAGAATTGCCTGGGAAGCCCTGGGTTTGGCGTGCCCATTTTCCTGAATGGCACACGGAAGTGGATTCTATACTACTCTCAGAGGGTTTTCATATTGTTTACCTGAATACCAACGATATGTTTGGTTCCAACGCTGCTATGCAAATATGGGATGCTTTTTATGAATATTTGGTTCGTCAAGGAGGTTTTTCTCCAATCGTTGCCCTGGAAGGAGTGAGTAGGGGCGGACTTTATGTCTATCAATGGGCAAAACGGAATCCTTTAAAAGTTTCCTGTATTTATGCTGAAGCACCCGTTTGCGATATAAAAAGCTGGCCCGGAGGAAAGGGAAAAGGGAAGGGTTCTCCTCAGGATTGGAATAAATTGTTGACAGAATACCAATTTTCCGAGGAGGATGCCTTAGGCTTTTTAGATAATCCAATGGACAATTTACAGGGATTAGCTGCCTGTAAAATACCTATTCTGCATAGTGTAAGTTTAAAGGATAGCATAGTTCCTTATCTTGAAAATACCTTTCCATTGGTTCAGCGATATATAAATCTGGGTGGACCTGCGACCATTATGCCTATGACAAAAGGCAAACAGACCCTGGAAGGACATCATTTCCCTATTGAAAATCCGGAAAGAATAGCCCAGTTTATTAAGTTTCATACTTTGCAAAAAGGATCCCCCTTACCTGCCTCTGATTTTCATGTTCTACGATCAGATTTTCAGCAAAGCTTTTTAAAATTTAAAAATGAAAAAAAAGGAGTCGTTGCTTTTATGGGCGGATCCATCACAGAAAGTGACGGTTGGCGAAATAAAGTCTGCCAGTATTTAAAAGAAAAATTCCCGGAAACAGCTTTTGAATTTATTAATGCGGGTATTGCTTCAACGGGTTCAACACCAGGTGCTTTCCGACTCTCATCGGAAGTTTTATCTAAAGGTAAAATTGATTTGTTATTTGAAGAAGCAGCGGTAAATGACAGGACAAACGGGTTTGATAGCCTGGCACAAATCCGGGGAATGGAAGGTATTGTCAGACAAGCAAAACGATTTAATCCTAAAATGGATATTGTACTGATGCATTTTGTCGATCCGGAAAAATTAATAGATTATCAACAAGGAGTGATTCCCTCTGAAATACAAAATCATGAGCGTGTTGCTGAACATTATCAAGTAAATAGTATTCATCTGGCTAAAGAGGTATTTGAACGGATTAAAAATAAAGAGTTTACCTGGGCGGATGATTTTAAAGATTTACATCCTTCTCCATTCGGACAGGAAGTCTATTTCCAATCCATTAAGACCTTTTTAAATAATGCTTTTAATCCTTTGTCAAAAAATGATTTAAATACAGCATATACTTTACCCAATATATTAAATGATGGAAGTTATGATAAGGGAAGGTATCTTTCAATTAAAAATGCTGAAATAAAAAGTGATTTTTTAATGGTTGATTCCTGGAAACCAAAGGATGGTGCAGGTACCCGAAAACAATATGTAAATATTCCTGCGTTGATAGGAGAGAAACCTGATGCTACTTTCCAATTAGAATTTACGGGAAATACGATAGGAATTTGTGTGGCATCCGGGCCTGATGCAGGTATCATTTCTTATAGTATCGATGGTAAACCATTTAAGAAACTAGATTTATTCACAGTATGGAGTGAAAATCTTCATCTGCCCTGGTATTTGATGTTAGGTCAATCATTGAATGAAAAAAAACATATACTGAGGGTACGTATTTTGTCTGAAAAAAATCAAAAGAGCAAGGGAAATGCCTGTCGGATCCTGCACTTTTTAGTGAATGACGGTGGATAAAAAAATTC
>JAFMBH010000202.1 GCA_017858735.1 Bacteroidota bacterium | reverse complement strand
TGGATTGGCGGTAATACGGTTGTTTTACCTGGTATAACCATTGGTAATAATGTCACAATTGGTGCTGGTAGTTTAGTTACAAAAGATATTCCAGATAACATGCTTGCTTTTGGCAATCCATGTAAAATCATTCGTCCAAGGGACTATTTCTGCGGTTGTCTGCTTGAACTCTTTTCTTTGGTTGGGAAATTTGAAGGTACTGCTTGAGTAACCTTTCCTGAAGCCACCCACTCTGTGCCTCTTTGTAACAAAGTAATGAAACCGACACAATGCATAGAATAATCCTCATGGCCCATCATATTATGGAAAATTTTTCCCTTCCCATAATTTAGTGTCAAAACGCTGGGTTCATGCCTTCCCGTCCCCTTCTGATCTTTTGAACTATAAGCCGTTGCCAGAATATTCATGTTAATAGCTGGTCCGCGCATCAAATCATACAATTCATCTTTAGTATGTAACCATTCCATTGGAAGACCTTTCATAATAGGGTGTTCCTCAATTCTTGTCTTAATAACAAATTCATGTTGTGTTCCATGGTGTCCACCAGGTCCCGGTGAATTATCCCTAATTAACTCATCCTTTTCATTATAATAGACATAAGGGCCGTCTTTTTCCGTCCTTTTCTCCCAACCCCCTAAACCAATCATTTCGTTATATGCCTTCCAATATGGAAATGAATTATCTGCCGCATGTATAATTACAAGCCCTCCACCTTTAGCAACAAATTTCTCTAAGGCCAGTTCTGTTTGTCTTGGCCACGATTTGCCATTATAATTGGAGAGAATAACGTCATATCCTTTAAAGGAAGGCATAAATTGATCTAATGAGGAATCCTTTGGAGGAGTAGTTAACACATCGACCATAAATAGACCTGTTTCTTCTAAATACCCTTTCATAATGGGGGTAGTAATGGCCCATTTGTGGTTGTTCTGTCCATCAATAATTAACACTTTCCATTTAGGTGGAGCTGAATGGGAAACAGCAGACGCATTTTGCGCTGAAAAAGAAAAGCATAAAACGCTAAGTAATAAGACAAGATTATTTTTCATAAAACTAATTTAAGCATTAATAAAAGCGCGAGAGAGCTGTTTTGCCTGGTAAATTATCCGTTCTGAATGGAGAAGCTGGCAAACCATCCTTATTAAAAAGATTTGCTTCAACGGGTGAATCAGACCAACCATATCTAACCATAACAGGATTTAAACCATTGGGGTGAAATACTTCCACCTTATCAGCCACGATAACAGCTTTTGCAAAATAAAAAACACCATCTGAAGATGCCACTTCAAATCCTTTCAGATAACCATATTTATCCTTTGCGATTAAACCTGAACCTATATGTTTAAAAGTAAGGACCGCCTTATTCTTTATTTGCACCATTTTTTCAAATATTGGTCCACTGTAAACAATGTCCTTATTATAGGCCAATTTTTCGGCTGAAAGAGCCATTCTAATGCCAACATCCTTTTTATTTAATGGATGAATATCGTTTGGATCACCAACATCAGTTATAACAGCCATTCCTGTTTTGGGCAAAGTTAGGGTTTTCAATTGGGCTTCTCTCAATTCAGCCCAGGGAGATCCGGTATTACTATCATTAAAAGGGCCATAACTGGATAATTGGGCAAAAATAAAAGGAAACTCATCTTTCCATTTGGCTCGCCAATCCTGAATCATTAAGGGGAAAGAAATTTCATATTCTTTAGCCCGACCAGCGTTTGATTCACCCTGATACCAAATAACCCCAGCCATTGGAAATCCCTGAATGGGTGCAATCATCCCATTAAAACACAAAGTACCCTGATTATTCATCCATTTTTCGTACCTTCTTTTTGCCGACCAATCAGGATGAATCCTCCATTCTTTATCCATTAGCGGTATTTTAGCGGCTGGAAAATCCAGACTAAAATCCTGTTTAGGACCATCAAATCCCATATAGCCATAAGTTACCCGATTATTTTCACCGAAATGAATTAGCAGTGAATTTTCCCCTTCCTTGAAAGTATTTGCGGGAATTGAAAATTGAATTTGATCTCCATAAAAACCATGATGTACTAATTTTCCATTCACATATAATTTAAATACACTTCTATTTTTACCAAATCTAAAAGTTGCCAATTGGTTAATGAGAGATTTATCCACATTTATTTTTCTAAAAATAAACGCATTTCCCCGGAAAGAAGAAATTCCTTTCCAATCCCATTGTCCTGTTGGATCCTTCGACATCCAGTTTTCTGCGTTAAATTCAGGCGAATAAAAGGATTTATAGTCAATTTGATTAATATCATAATTTTCCTTGCCATGAAAAATGGCCAGCGTTTTTTTCTCCCAAAAAACAGAATCCTCTGCCCAACTTTTAGGCATTTCTTCCGCGTATTTCTTAAAAACAGCGGATTCAAATAAACCTGAGTGACTTATCCAGGTTTCCACATGCGTACCACCCCACGAGGAATGAATTAACCCAATGGGAACCTGTAAGTCTTGCTGTAATTTCTTAGCAAAATAATAACCCACCGCTGTAAAATTACCCGCATTTTCAGGATGAGCCATTTTCCAACCTTTCGATTCAAAATCGGTATTTGGAGTGAAGGATAGTGTTTTAGGTACTTCAATATGTCTGATTAAAGGGTTATTAGCAACCTTAATCTCCTCTTCACCACCTAAAGATTGCCTTAATTTCCATTCCATGTTAGACTGACCGGAGCATAACCAAACCTCCCCCATCAAGATATCGGAAACTTGAATGACTTCATCTTTATCTGAAACAGATAAAGTTAATGGAGAACCAATATTTCT
>JAFMBH010000089.1 GCA_017858735.1 Bacteroidota bacterium | reverse complement strand
CTGGCATGGACAACAACACCCTGGACTTTACCGTCCAATACCGCGCTAGCCGTTGGAAAAGACATCCGATATGTTAAAGTACACACTTTTAATAGATATACAAAGGAAGAATGCTTCGTCATTCTGGCTAAAGATAGATTTTCATCCTATTTTAGTGAGCAACAGCCCGATGTACAACCCGATCAGATGAAAGCGGGAAATCAGCCTATTCCTTACATAAAAATAGTGGGTGAATATACGGGAAGAGAATTGGAAGGTATTCATTATGAACAACTTTTGTCGTATGTTATTCCTGAAGGCAAGGCATTTGAAGTTATTTTAGGAGATTTTGTCACGACCAGCGATGGTACAGGTATTGTTCATATATCGCCTACTTTCGGTGCGGACGACTTTAAAGTAGCCAAACTAAATGGTATCGCCGCGCTAACTGTTCCCGACGTAAATGGCAATCCAATGCCTTTGGTTGATAAACAAGGCAAATTTGTCTCACAGGTAACCGATTTTGCGGGTCGTTATGTGAAGGATTATGGTCAAAAAGAAGAAAGATCAGTAGATACCGACATTACTATTAAACTTAAAACAGAAAATAAGTTATTCGTTTCTGAAAAATATGTGCACTCTTATCCTCATTGTTGGAGAACAGATAAGCCGATTCTTTACTATCCTTTAGATTCCTGGTTTATCAAAACATCGAGCCTGAAGGAAAGAATGGTGCAGTTAAATCAAACCATTAATTGGAAACCCGCTTCGACAGGTGAAGGTAGGTTCGGAAAATGGTTGGAAAATCTTCAGGACTGGAATCTCTCCCGCTCAAGATACTGGGGTATTCCTCTGCCTATCTGGAGAAGTGCAGATGCTAAAGAAGAAATTTGCATTCAATCTATCGCTCAGTTGAAAATGGAAATCGATCGGGCTAATGATGTTTTAGGTCTCCAACAATCCGTTCCCGTCGATCTTCATCGTCCTTATATGGATGAAATTATTCTTGTGTCGGCAAATGGGGAAAAGCTTTTCAGAGAACTCGATTTAATTGACGTTTGGTTCGATTCAGGGGCTATGCCCTATGCTCAATGGCATTACCCATTTGAAAATAAAGAAAAATTTGAACAGAATTTTCCAGCTGATTTTATTGCTGAAGGCGTTGATCAAACCAGAGGTTGGTTTTATACCCTGCACGCTATCGGTGTTATGGTGTTTGATAGTGTTGCTTTTAAAAATGTAGTGTCGAATGGTTTAGTCCTGGATAAAAATGGACAAAAAATGTCGAAACGCCTTGGTAATGGTATCGACCCTTTTTCAACCATCGAAAAATATGGCGCCGATGCTACGCGCTGGTACATGATTTCTAACGCGCAGCCTTGGGATAACCTAAAATTTGATTTGTCGGGTATTGAGGAGGTATCCAGGAAGTTCTTCGGAACGCTCTATAATACCTATTCTTTCTTCGCACTTTATGCAAATATTGACCAGTTTAAATGGTCCTCTGCCGAAGTTCCATTGGAAAAAAGACCTGAAATAGATCGTTGGGTTTTATCGGAATTAAATACACTGATTCATTTAGTGGATACAGATTATGCTACCTACGAACCAACGAACGCTACAAGGAAAATCATGGAATTTGTCGATGAAAATCTGTCAAATTGGTATGTCAGACTTTGTCGTCGCCGGTTTTGGAAAGGTGAAATGTCCGAAGATAAATTGGCCGCATATCAGACCCTTTATACTTGTCTGAATGTAGTTTCTCGTCTGATGGCTCCCGTAGCTCCCTTTTTTGCCGATTGGTTATATAGAAATTTACAAGAAGGGGCATTGGAAAAAGGTCCTGAGTCAGTTCACCTCGCTTTGATTCCAGTGTCGGATTCCGGAATTATTGATCACGCTTTGGAAGAAAGAATGGCTTATGCGCAGAGAATATCTTCTCTTGTTCTTAGCTTAAGAAAAAAGGAAAAACTGAAGGTGCGACAGCCATTACAGAAAATGCTTATTCCTATTTTGAATGATAATTTTGAAAAGCAGGTCGAAGGTGTGAAAGATTTAATCCTCGCCGAAGTTAATGTGAAGGAAATTGAATATGTTTCAGGTGCTGGAAATATTATTCAGAAAAAAGTGAAGCCTGATTTTAAATCGCTGGGAAAAAAACTGGGGAAAAATATGAAGGCGGTAGCAGATACTCTTGCCTCTCTTTCTCAGGAAGACATTCAGCAAATTGAAAAATCAGGTTCTTTTGAAACTAATATTTCTGGGGAAATCATTCAATTAACCAGGGAGGAACTGGAAATTGTTCCCGTCGATATCCCTGGCTGGTTGGTCGCAACGGATGCAGGATTAACCGTTGCGCTCGATATTCAATTAAGTGATGAACTTATCGCTGAGGGTATGGCCAGAGAACTGGTAAATCGTATCCAGAATATTCGGAAATCCAGTGACTTTAATGTCACTGATAAAATAGCTATTCAATTGGAAGCGCTTGATTTTGTAAAACCCTCCGTTGAAAAGTATGCTTCCTATATTTGTAGTGAAACGCTAGCTGAAAAACTCGATATGGTGGAAAAAGGGGACGGTGGCGAAATGCTGGACCTTCCCGAAGGTGAAATTTGGATAAAAGTTACCTTGAGTTAATAGACATGTGACCCCTCCGGGGTCAGGACACAAAAATGAACCGATCCCAGAGGGGTCGCACGTTTCTAGCATGTTAGGCCGCAAGGCGCACAATGGTTTGATGGACATTTATTATCGCAAGGCGCAAATGGCATAAAAAAAAGGGTCTATATTTTTAGACAGCCTCTTTTTTTTTGTGATTTGGTTTTGAGTAGTATCGTCTATAGTACGCACTCCATCTCTTCTTTACTGCACTGTTCCACCAAGCCAAACTTCATCTTTCCACGATTGAAGATTCCCATGGTAAAAATAGGAAATTATTCTGTTATTTTTAAAAAAACGAAAAAAAAATGATACTCCATTTAGGGATTGCCAAACTTTCTTTGTCTTTTACATCAATAAAGAGACATTAGGGAAAACATGGATTATCGGGCACTCACAGATGAACAACTTGTAGCAGGGTTACGAGAAGGCAAAATAGCGGCCTTTGATGCGATATATGCGCGTTATTGGAAAATGTTGTATGCTGTGGCGTATGGACAGTTGGGGACAAAAGAATCCGCTGAAGATATGGTACACAATGTTTTTGAACGGATCTGGAATAATCGGGAAAGCCAAAAAATCAATTGCCTGAAGGCTTATTTGGTTGTTTCGGTAAGGCATTTTTCAATCAACTACATCAAGTCTCAAATCACCTACCTCAAGTTTAGGGAGTACCTTATTTTTCAAGAAATTCAGAAAAACTTCTCGACGGATGATATCCTGAATTATTCTGAGCTGCAGCGTGTGGTAAATGAGGTTTTAGAAAAATTGCCCGATAAAACGCTTGAGGTCTTCAGAATGAGCCGGCATGAAAATAAATCGGTTAAAGAAATTGCAGCACACTTGCTGTTGACCGAAAAAGCGGTTGAATACCATATTACCAAGTCTTTGAAGTTCATCAAAGAACGATTATATGTATATTATAATCATAATTAAATTCAAAGTGAAAAATTGACTCAGACTTTTCATTTTGTATTTTTCAATTTTAATATTCACCATGACACAGTTTACATTTGATAAATTAATTGAGAAATATATAGCAGGTAATTGTGACCCTGCCGAAGAGCGTCTGATTGAAGAATGGTCGGAAAGGCAAGTTGTGGCAATGTCTTTCCCTTTGCCTGCCCACGAAGAAACAAATACCAATAAACGCTTAAAGAAACGCATAGATACCAGCACAGTTGGTGTCTGGCGGTTTCCATTCCGATTGTCTTTTTACCGTTTGGGGATTGCTGCTTGCATTTTGGGTATGATTGTTTGTGGGGTGTGGTTATGGACCAAAAAGCCGGCAAGTATGGAGGGGATCGTTTTGACCGACAAGAAAGCAGAATTTGGATTGTCGAATACGACCAATGTTGAACAAGAATTTAAATTAAAGGATGGTAGCACCATCACCTTAAGCCCACAAAGCCATTTGACCTATTTGGAAGATTTTGGGGTCAAAAACCGCATTGTTTTTTTAAAGGGTGAAGGCTATTTTCAAATAAAACGGGATACTACAAAGCCTTTTTATGTCTATGCAGGCGGTTTGGTAACTAAAGTTCTGGGTACAAAATTTACCATTAAAGCCTACGAGGATAAAAAAGCGGAAGTGGTGGTGACCAGCGGGAAAGTGATGGTTTACGAAAACAGACCAGGAAAAATAGCAAAACCAGTGGTTTTGACCCCCAATCAAAAAGTAGATTATTTGCCTACAGAAACCGTTCTAAAGCCCATTATAGTTGATGTGCCGATCATAGTGCATCCTATTGAAAAAACAGAAGATTTTGACTTTAGACAGGCCGATTTGCCCGCTGTGCTGAAACGACTTAAATTGGTATATGCCATTGATATTTTGCTGAAAAACAAAGAAATGAGCCACTGCCGTTTTACCGGAAACCTAAACGGATTGTCACTAATGGATCAATTGGATTTGATTTGTAAAACGGTTGATGCCACCTTTCAAAAATACGAAACAGTTATTTGGATTAATGGCGAAGGCTGTCAATAAATAGTTTATAAAAATCAAACCGATGGTGCGCTAACACCATCGGCTTTTCAAAATGCCTTTGCTCAACAGCCCACAGATTTGACGGTCGTAAGTTGGAAAAGCAAGGCAATGCTTAATCATTTTATCAAAAATCAAAAGCACTTCAAATTTATGGAAAAAAGGTTATTTTTCAAAAAAACACTTCGGCACATTATGCGACTAACTTTCGTACAGATTACTTTGATGGCTGCTTTTTGTACTATGGTGGAAGCCCATGATGCAAAAGCCCAGGAAGTCTTAAACAGAGGGGTATCCATTAAGGCACAATCCCAATCGCTTAAAACCATTCTCGCTCAAATAGAGGAACAAACCGAAGCGCGCTTTGTGTACAGCGACACACGTATACCGATTGAAAAACAGGTACTTGTTAATGCGAATGGCCAAACTTTGGAAAAGGTTTTAAAGGAATTATTTCCTCCGATGGGTGTCCGCTACCAAGTATCGGGTAATTTCATTGTTTTGAGCAAATTAAAAAATGAGACTGCCGAAAACGACGCTCCCGAAGAGGCTTCACCACCTGCTTTTACCGTCACCGGTACGGTCACCGATGAAAAAGGCGAGCTACTCGTAGGTGCAAGTGTGGTGCTCGAAGGCACGACAAAAGGTACTTTTACCAATGAAATAGGCACGTATATACTCGAATTAGAGGATGCCGATAAAACGGGCAATTTGGTTTTCAGTTATGTGGGTTACGAAAAGCAAACAGTGGCGATTGCCGGGCGAACTACCATTAGTATTGTTTTGAAAGAGGCAGGTACATTGAGTGAGGTGGTCGTGGTTGGGTATGGTACTCAAATCAGAAAGAACCTTTCCAGTTCCATCTCTAAAGTGGATGTTGAAAAGGTAAATTTTTCGGGCGTCAATTCTTTTGAAGCGGCGGTTCAAGGAATGGCAGCTGGCGTTCAAGTAACACAAAGTAGTGCATTGGCGGGTTCTGCTGTCAATATTAGGATTCGTGGTAGTTCGTCGGTAGTAGCAAGTAGTGAACCATTATACGTCATTGATGGTATACCGGTAGAAGCTGGAGGAATAGGCAGTTCAAACCCTGGGCAGGCTATAAATAATTTTAATCTGCAAGCAGCTGCAAATTCCAATGTATTGGCAAGTTTAAATCCGGCCGATATTGCATCAATTGAAATACTCAAGGATGCATCTTCCGCTGCTATTTATGGGTCAAGAGGGTCAAATGGTGTGGTTTTGATTACAACAAAAAAGGGGACTGCAGGGAAAACCAAGATCAATGTATCTTCAACTTTCGCTATTTCTGAGCCAACTCGTAAAATACCCCTCTTGAACAGTCAGCAATATATTGAATTAGCTCAGGAGGCTTGGGTAAATTCAGGGAATAAACTAGTGGATTTCTGGCCTAAAAGCAGAGTGCTGCAAAATGGATTGACTGAAGCTCAGGCAAAGGAAACCAATACAAATTGGGTCGATGAAACATTAAGGACAGGTTATCTCCAAGACCACAATTTTTCAATGTCTGGTGGTACTGATATGACTACCTTCTACATTAGTGCCAACCTGAAAAATCAAAGTTCTATTCTCCGAGGAAATGATTATAAGAGTTATGGTTTTCGCATGAACCTTGAACACACGGCGAAAAAAAATTTCACATTGGGGGCAAAGATGGCTATTAGCCATGTAAATAACAATCAAGTACCAACTAGTTGGGCTGGTGGTGTGGGTCATGTTAACGAGATGTTACCCATTTGGCCAATTTATAACAGCGATGGCTCCTATTTCCGACCCATAAATAATCCAGTAGCCCAAATCAATCTAAGAGACATGAATTTGAAAAGTAATCAATTTTATGGAACTTGGTATGCGAGGGCAAGAATTGCAAGAGGCCTGACGTTTCGTTCAGAATATGGTGTTAACCTCTTGAATAATGACGATTATCATTTTAGAGAGGGTGTTATTATTTGGCATGGCAGAGCTACGGCTGGAACACTTATAGGAAACAATGTTTCCTGGAACTGGAACAATAGCCTGAATTTTCAAAAACAGTTTAAAGGTCATAATCTAGATATTTTGTTAGCTACCGAAGCTCAGAAATCCGCCCGGACAGAAAATACAGCTTTAGGGGAGGGTTTCTTCAACTCTGCAACTATATATCCACAAGATGCTGCCATTAAGATACTCGGTTATTCACAAAGTGGATACTCCTTCAATTCCTATATAAGCCGTATAAATTATGACTTTAATGGCAAATATCTCTTTTCAGCAAGCTTGAGGTCTGATGGGTCTTCCCGCTTTGCAGCGAATAGCCGGTGGGGTAATTTCCCTGCTGCATCCGTCGGATATATTCTTAGTGAGGAGAAGTATTTCGAACCATTAAAGAATACCTTAAATTTTCTGAAATTAAGAGCCAGTTATGGTATTGTTGGAAATGCTGGGATTGGAAACAATACTTTTACAACTAATTATAATACAGCGACTTATAATGGTAATGCTGGGATTTTTATGAGTAATCTGGGAGACAATAAACTGGGATGGGAAAAGACCGCTCAATTAGACCTTGGATTGACTTGGGAGGCTTTAAATGGTAGAATCAGCGGCGAGTTTGATTACTACAACAAGCGCACCACCGATTTGCTATTGGGTTATCCTGTTTCGGCTTTAACTGGGGTGGACCTTATCACTACAAATGTGGGCATACTCACCAACAAAGGGGTTGATATCATGCTAAATTCTGACAATGTCAGAAATACGAATTTCACATGGGAAACGAAGTTTACCTTGAATTTCAACAAAAACAATATGGTAGAGATATTGCCAGGCCGTAGCGAAGGTGTGACACTTAATTCTTTTTTGGGATCTACCACTCTCCAACCAGGTTTACCAGTGGGGATTTCACAAATGGTAGTTTGGAAAGGTGTGGATTCGGAAAGCGGTCAAGATACATATCTTGAACAAAGTACAGGTAACACATTAACCACAAGTCAAATTAACGCCATTTATGGGAATTTTAACAATTATTGGGTTAAAAACTTCATATATACCGGTAATCCTTGGCCCAAAAATACAGGCGGGCTTTACAATGGATTTACATGGAAAAACTGGGATATGGGTTTTCTGTTTACCTGGGCAGTAGGATTGGAATATAGTTTTGGGGATGCCAAGAGATACTTGGATCCATTTGGGGGTTATAAAATTAATCCACCAACCCATTTGTTGGACAGATGGCAAAAACCAGGCGATATAACCGATGTTTCTCCGGTGACCACTGCAAATATACAATGGGGTACTACTACTGAACATTTATTTCGCACAGATTTCTTGCGTTTAAAAGACGTCAATATTGGCTACACATTCAGAGGAAGCAAAAATTCCATTATGAATGGGTTAAGACTTTCTATGAGGTTTTCAAATCTTCTAACCTTTACCAAGGCTCCTGACTTCTTTTGGGATCCCGAATTTACTGGAGTTAATTTTAATAACAGTTCTGCCTTGGGTTCGGACAAAGGCGCGCCTCAGGCCAAATTTTACATGGTCAATGTTTTATGGAATTTTTAAGGGGCGATAAAAAACAAGTGCTCATTTTGCCAAAGGTGTAGGAAACTAAATGGTTCATTATAAGTGACTTATCAAATCCTTTGGCGCAAGAAAAGTGAGTACCTGTTTTTGCTCCACTACTAACCATGTTTTTTCATCTCTAAATTTCGTTTTATGAAAAAAATAATAATCGCCTTATCTTTAGTTCTGACATTTTTTTCTTGTCAAGAGAGCTTTCTTGATATTCCCCCAGCAACCGGTCTTACGAACGATAAACTGGTAGACCTTTCTGCCATGAGAGGTTTAATCAATGGTGCCTACAGTCTGACTAGGGGGGGACAAGGAGTACCCTACTGCGGGGAATCCTCTTTGTATGCAACCGCCATGGTTCGTGACGTGGTGGTTAGGAATAATACTAACTTTCCTCAATTTTTCGATCATCTTGTAGCAAATGATTTAGGGATGTTTGTAAGAGCTTATCGAATATTGAATGGGCTCAATACCATAGCCGAGAAGGATTTATCCGTCATGGAAGGTACGGATGCCCAAAGGCAAGCTGTTTTAGGAGATATGCACTTCTTGAGAGCCCTGATTTATTTTGATTTGAACAATTATTTTGAGCTGCCGTCCACAGGGTATTCCGTTCCACTTTTGCTAAAACCTCTTGGCGTGGATGAAAAGGTTTCATGTAGTAAGATTGTTGATGTCAGAGATGCCATTGAAAAAGATATTGAACAGGCCAGGCTGAATTTTAAGAACAATGTCAGTGGAGTTTCCAATTACCAGGCTGCCACCGCCTTGGCCGCCCGCATTTACTTTTTTCACAGAAAATATGATAAAGCTTATGCCATGGCGGATGAAGTGATAAAAACGGGTAATTTTATTCTTGAAGCAGATGTAATGAAACCATTCACACCGCCTGGAAGTTCTCGTGAAAATATTTTTTCATTTAAATTTAATGCGGGTGATAATGCTAATCCTCGCCCTACGTCAAATTTGCGAAATGCCTATCAACCAAACGAGGCAACTGGCAGCCTCAGTCTAAATCCGGATGGTGTGTTGTCGAAATTAATGAAGGCTGATCCTAAGGATGCCCGTTGGGGTTTTTATACCGAGAAACCTGGTATTACTTATATTAATGGTAAATATTCCAGTGATCAAATGGACATGATTTATATAAGATTGGCGGAAATGTATTTGACCCGTGCGGAGTCCAATATCATGAACAATAATACTGTGGGCCAGCAAGATGTAGATGATATCAATAAACTAAGGTCTAGGGCTAATCCTGCAACTGTTTTGACTTTTATCCCTGTTAAAAATGCAGCTCTTGATACCCTGTATAATGACCGAACTAAAGAACTAGCTATTGAACTGGGCGATCATTACCTCAATACCAGACGACTTCAAAAGGGAATTGTTAAAACGGCTAAAGAAGGCGGCGGGATAAAACCATATAGTCAATATGCTGATTTGCTAGCCTTCCCTTTTCCGCTTAATGAGATTAATATTCATAAATTAACTCGAAAGCCCTAGTGGAATAATCAAAACTCACTACTAATATAAGCGTGAAAAAATAAGTTCCTTCATTATCCATAGAATCAAGGGATACAAAGGGATTTATTTTTTCTCGTTTTTTTTATAAATGAATATCATGCAGAAAATAATGAATAACATTCTTGTATTCCTTTTTTTTATCCCAGCATTAATATATGCACAAGGGCCAACCTTCATTAACCCCATTATTCCAGGTGGCCACCCCGATCCTTCCATTTGCAGGGCGGGTGATGATTTTTATATTGTCAATTCCACTTTTGAATATTTCCCCGGGCTACCCATTCACCACAGTAAAGATTTGGTGAACTGGGAATTAATTGGTTATGGCTTGCACAGGGAAAATCAGGGAACAGGGGCAGTTAATTTGGTGGATGTGCAGCAAAATGGTGGTATACACGCCCCAACTATTCGCTATCATAATGGCACATTTTACATTGTTGTAACTAATGTGTATTCTCCACCTGCTGGGGGAAATGGGATTATGGTAAATTTTATCATCACGGCTGAAAATCCCCAAGGACCCTGGTCTGACCCGCACGTTATAGAAGGTGCACCGGGTATTGACCCCGACCTTTTATTCGATGATGATGGGAAAGTTTATTTTGTGGGAACGCACGCCGTTGGCAAGCCCACCCAAAACGGTATTGGCGAAATATGGGTTCAAGAATTAGACTTGAAGCAATGGAAACTCGTGGGTGAACGTCACTCGGTATGGAAAGGGGCTTGTGGCGGTTGTTGCGTGGAAGGCCCGCACATGTACAAACAACATGGCAAGTATTATTTGATGGTAGCTGAAGGAGGTACAAGTTATAACCATGCGGTGATGATTGCAGCCAGTGACAAAATAACTGGCCCTTATGAATCCAATCCCCGCAACCCAATTTTTACCTCAAGGCATTTATCAAAAAACAACTGGGTGCACAGTACTGGGCATGCTGACCTGGTTGAACTTAAAGACGGGAAGTGGTACATGGTAGCTTTAGGAATCCGAAATGACAAAGAAGGTACTTCGAATATGGGGCGCGAGACGTTTTTGATGCCGGTAACGTGGGAACCCGCCATAGCTCGATGGCGTCAAGTAAGTGAAGAACAATGGGAACCCGTAGAATACCTTTGGCCGGTTGTAGCACCTGCAACGGGAAAAGTTGAGCGTTATGCACCACTTCCTTTTGCAGATAAAGTACAAAATTACAACGATGGGTTTGCTGATAATTTTAACAAACAGGATTTGCATCCAGAATGGAATTTTCGGCGAGTCCCTCAGCCCAACACATATTCTTTAAGTGCAAAAAAGGGATTCCTAAGGCTGTATCTGAAACCTGAAACATTTACTTTGCGGGGACGCTATAGCCTGATGGGTATTCGTCAGAAAGAGACAGACTTCGAGTATAGTGCAAGAATGAATTTTATCCCTGAAAAAGAACAGGCGGAAGCTGGTATCAGTATTTTTCAACAGGATGACAATTATATCAATTTTACGATTGAAAAAAGTAAAAATGGAATAACCTTGAAGCTCGTGATTAAAGGGCGGGAAAAAGATCTGGAGTTGCGAAAACAGGAATCCATTGCTGCATACAAAGGCGAAATCACTTTCAAAATCGTGGCTAAAGGCGACAAATACCAATACATGTATTCACTGGACGGAGGTGAAAATTTCAGCTTATTTTCTGAAACCGATAGTAATCTGGCTTTATGCAAAGGCTATATAGGAACCAATTTGGGAATCTATGCTACTAGTAACTGGAATCCGACAAAAGAGTATGCCGATTTTGACTGGGTTCAGTACCAAGGGTACCCAAGGTTTTAATAACTTAGCATCTCTTACTTTGAATAGATGGATATTCTGAGATATTTCAAAGCCAAAATCTGTAAAATATGACATCCAAACTCTACACTTTCTCCCTTGCCCTGCTTGGTTTGGTTTAATGCCTAAAGTGCTAAAAGTAAAGGGCACGCAATTTGTTGCCGCCAAATTTCGCCTCGTCCAGGACGAAACACTTGGTACGATACACGTTTTTACGGCCAAAGATAAAACGCCTGTTTTTACCCAAAATGCCAAAGCCGATACTTGGCCTTTTCTACATCCCACTGTCGCACAAGATGGCAATGGCGTTCTGACCGAATACAGTCCCGGCCACCACAAGCACCAAACCGGCATTTATTAGGGTTTCACCCGGGTCAATGGGCGGGATTATTTTCACCATCCCGAAGGAAATTATTGGCGGCGGGTTTCCGCTACCATAATCAAAGCCAAGGGGCTGGTGGTGAAATGGGAAACCGTGTATGATCTTTTAGATGAAAAGGGCAATACCGTACTGACCGAAACCCAAACCTGGACCATGCGGGAACAGGACGGCAAAGGGCCAACGCGCTGGCTGGGTTTTGATGTAGGCATGCAAATTGAAGGGCGGAAAGATTAGGCGCATATCGCCATTTTGGATCATCCCGAAAACAAAGGCTTTCCTCAATACTGGCGGGTTGACGGGCAATTGGGCATTGGCCCTGCACGAGCCCGTATGGCTGATTGGCAAATCCCCAAGGGAAAGCTAGAAGTCATCAAATACCAATTAGTCGTTTATACGGGCACATTTAATGATGTGACGATGAACAGCATTTGGAGTGCCTACAGTGGCCAGGATATGATGTATTCTATTGGGGCATTGCGCAAGCCTAAGACCGAGACGCCGTGTTTTTGAGCCCGGATGAAGCAGTTAAGGTGATGACCCTTAAGGAAGGTTATAAAGTGAATACATGGGTTTCCGAACCCATGATGACCCAGCTGATGGCATTTTGATGGGACGACCTTGGCCGACTCTGGGTGGCGGAAAACCGCGACTACGAATCCCATGGCTATGGATTCTCTAATGCTGGCAACAGCCGTATTTTGATTTTGGAAGATACCGATCACGATGGAGTGGCCGATTCCAAAAAAGTATTGTTTGAAGACATTGCCACTTAATACATCCGTTTCGCTTTTCAACACTATATTGATAGCCCCGGCAATCGAGTCGGAACCATACTATGCCGCAGCACCATCTCTTAAAATTTCAACACGTTCAATGTAATTGGCAGGAATAGCATTCAATTCAGTACCAACCTGTCCTCTGTTTACCGTTCCGTTTACGTTCACTAAGGCAGATTGATGCCGTCTTTTCCCGTTAATTAAAACCAAAACCTGATCAGATCCTAATCCTCTCAATTGGGCAGGATCAATATGGTCCGTTCCGTCAGAAATAGTTTGTCTTGCTGATTGAAATGAAGGAGCAATAAATGTCAAAATCTGATTTAAATCAACCTGCCCCACATCATTTATGATTAGCTTCATAGGGATAATATCAACAGGAACTGCTGATTCAATCTTCGTTCTCGTTTGTGAACGTGAACCAATAACCACAATATCAGAAAGTTGTACACCTTCTTCTAATACAACATCGATGACAGATTTGTCACCAATGGTAATTTCCTGGCTTATAAATCCAGTATAACTGAATTCAAGTACAGTGGATCCAGCGGGAACCTGAATGGAATAGGTGCCATTTGCGTCCGTAATACTTCCAACAGAAGTACCTTTAACTGAGACTGCCGCAGTTTCTAATGCAGAACCGTCAGACGCAGAGGAAATCTTTCCAGTAATCGTCTTTTGGG
>JAFMBH010000201.1 GCA_017858735.1 Bacteroidota bacterium | reverse complement strand
GAAGGGAATCTGGATGTGAAAACAGATGGTCGGAGACCTACCTCTGGGTATATTCCCCGATTTAGGAATTTACATAAACAGGAAATGGATTTTCTGAGAGGATATGCTACCTCTTTCTCCGCCAGCCGCGGTAGTTCTACTGATACCAGTGAGTTCGGTGAATCGCTAAAAAATGCGCTCGCTAATCCTAAACTGAATGGCCATTGGAATATTGGCGCAGGTATGATGGGTGAAACCATTCCCAAAATAACCAATTTCATTGCCTTAGATGAAAAACTGATGGATCCTTATGGCATGCCTCAATTGAGAATTTCAGTTGATTATGATGATAATGATCATAAAATGACGCAAGATTTTATTGATCAGTTTAGTGAAATGTTTACCAAAGCGGGCTTCACCAATCTTAAAATAAGAAATGTAAATCATCCTCCGGGATTAGATATCCATGAAATGGGCGGTATAAGAATGGGAAAAGATCCGAAAACATCGCTGCTGAATAAATGGAATCAATTGCATGAATGTCAGAATGTTTTTGTGACTGACGGCGCATGTATGACCTCCACCTCCACGCAAAATCCCTCCCTGACTTATATGGCTTTAAGTGCCAGAGCAGCGAATTATGCAGTTGAGGCATTGAAAAAAAATATACTTTAAAATAAAATTGCTATGCGTAAATTAACCCTTCAAATTATTTTATCATTATTCGTTTTATCCATTTTTTCTTCTTTGCCTGCTCAGGCTCAGAAAATGCCAAAATGGTTCAAAATAGGCGTTCAGGCTTATACTTACAGAAATCACATGGGCCAAAATCCTGATAAAATTCTGGATTTAGTCAGAGATTTGGGTATCCAGGAGATGGAAGGCGGTGGTTCTAAAACGCTTTCCAATGCCGATTTTCTTAAAAAATGCCAGGATCGTGGCATTGCTGTGGTGTCCACTGGCTGCGATTATAACGAGCTGAAGGATAATCCAGCCGCTGTCGTTACCCGTGCAAAGGAACTTGGTGTTAAAATGGTTATGTGTCCATGGATTCCTCATCAAAAAGGAAAATTTAACCTGCAGGATGCTAAAAATGCCGTTGACGTTTTCAATAAGGCTGGTAAGTTGCTGAAGGAAAATGGGGTTACTCTTTGTTACCACAATCATGGATTTGAGTTCCAACCTTATATGGACGGAACTTTAATGGATTACCTGGTTCAAAAGACCGATGCCAAATATGTTTCCTTTGAAATGGATATTTTCTGGACCATCCACGGTGGGGCTAGTCCTGCTTCCCTGCTAAGAAAATATCCGAGTCGTTTCAAAATGATGCATTTAAAGGATATCAAAAAGGGAGTCACTGGTGATTTAACCGGCGGTTCAGGTCCTGAAAATGATGTAGTATTGGGAACAGGTCAGGCTGACTATGAAACCATTTTTAAATTGGCAAAGAAAAATGGCATCAAGCATTACTTTATTGAAGACGAAAGCGATAAAGAAATGGAAAATGTGCCATTGAGTATTGCCTTCCTCAAGAAAATTATTCCGACGATAAAATAGTTTCATCTTCTATCCATTCCGTTGGAATGGGCTTAGTATGGCGGGCACCCAGGTGGCTTATAGCTTTAACTCTACCCACCAGGGTGTCTCCCTTTCTGGGCGACAGCATTAGTTTGTTCATAGCCGAATGAACGCTTTCCTGCGCTTTCGTAAGTTTATCGGCAATATCCTTTATGTCTTCAAGAAATAAAACGAATTTGTCCACCAAAAGACCACTCTGACGGGCAATTTCAGCGACATTTTTACTCTGCTTGTCTTGGTTCCAAATAAATGAGACCGTTCTTAGGGTAGCAAGTAGGGTAGAAGTGGTAACCAATACTATATTCCGCTCCAGGGCTTCCTGGAAAAGATTGGCATCAGAAAGTAAGGCCAGAGAGAAGGCAGGTTCAATAGGTATGAATAAAAGCACATAATCGGGACTCTTTAGCGTTTCCAATTGCTGGTATTTTTTATCGCCCAATTCTCTAATGTGCTTTCTGAGACTAAAAAGGTGTTCCTGTAATGCTTTTTCCTTTTCTTTAAGATCGTCAATTCTGTGATATCGCTCAAAAGCCGTTAAGGAAACTTTCGCATCAATAATAAGGTGTTTGCTATCAGGCAGTAAAATGATAAAGTCCGGCCTTTGTTTCTTTCCCGTTTCGTTGGTTTTAGTTTCCTGTATGAGATAATGGATATTTTTTTCCAGTCCTGCCTGTTGCAGCAAGGTTTCTAATTGCGCTTCTCCCCAATCACCCTGAAACTTTGAATTACCTTTTAAAGCGCTGGTCAAATTTACCGCATCCTGGCTGATTTGTTGATTGAGCTGTTTTAAGGTATTAATTTCTACTTTAAGCGTATTTCTGTCGAGCGATTCCTCCTGAAATCTCTTTTGCATATTTTCTTCAAATTTGGCAATATGCTCTTTTAAAGGATTAATAAGCCGTGTTAGATTTTCTTCATTTTGATGGGTAAATTTCTTGCTTTTTTCTTCCAGAATAGCTTGTGAAAGTTGTTCAAATTCCAATCGGGCTTTCGATTGAAGCGCTTGAATTTCGTTCGATTGCTCCAATAGCCTTTTGTCCCATTCTATATTTTGCGCTTTTGTTGCCGACAAGGTGCCAGTTAATTCAAGGATTTGATATTGCTGAGCCGTTTCAACCGATTTAGCATTGTTTAACTGGTGTACGATGCTCTCGTATTGAACTTTTGGTACGAAGTTGTTTTCAACTTCTTTTTTTGACAGAAAATGAGCTGCTACGGTTAATTTTTGCACTACAAATCCTAATAAAAAGCCTACGATAATTGCTCCAAAGAGTAAGAGAGGAATATACATTT
>JAFMBH010000088.1 GCA_017858735.1 Bacteroidota bacterium | reverse complement strand
ATTTTATCGGGCGGAGAACGCAATAGGGTTCATTTGGCCATTACCCTGAGAGAAGGTGGAAATGTCCTTCTTTTAGATGAGCCTACCAATGATATCGATATCAATACCTTGAGAGCGCTTGAAGACGCATTAGAGGATTTCGCGGGCTGTGTATTAGTGATTTCTCACGACAGATGGTTCATTGACCGTTTGGCCACGCATATCTTATCATTTGAAGATGAGGCTAATGTCGTTTTCTTTGAAGGAAATTATTCTGATTATGAAAAAAATAAAAAGGAAAGATTAGGTGATATTACGCCTAGAAGACCCCGATTTAAAAACATCATTTCCTAAAATTTTGATGAATGAACTTAGGTAATGAAAAAAGCTAAAGTAAAAAAAGGGAATCCTATTTCAAAAGCGGTACAAACTGGGGAGCATGGTCCAAGACCATCCCAGCAAGTACACAAAAACGAGAAGGACTACAACAGGCAGTTGGCCAAAAAAGTACTTCCCCCCGATGTATCGGAGGATTAGGGAGGGATTTGGTATCCTTACGTCCTGAAATTTGGGGACCTATTTTGATGGTGGTAATACTTTTAGTATTAATACTTGCTCCTGGTTTTGAATCAGGATTTTCAGGATTTCGAGGATTTTTACCAGTGGGGCGTTGGTTGGGATGGTGCGTGCCGCAGCTCAAAATGCAAAATAAACTACCCTCCTTTTTATTTCGCCGATGCGATGATCGCAGCGGCGAAATATTTAGACAGGGGACCCATTTCCAATATCCACCATATTAATCCAGCGACGTTATCTGTAATCCTGTAAATCCTGTAAATCCTGATTCAAAACTTATTTCCAGGAAAATGTAAGAAGTACCTTAGTTCTTGAAATGGTTATTTGCATATTTAACCTATCAACCATTTTTGCATTTTGTATTCATTTAAACTTTAGGATAATCGGGGTTTATCCTGTATTATCCTTTTGAATCAGGATTTACAGGATTTTTAGGATTTTTAACAGCGGGGCGTTGGTTGGAATGGTGCGTGCCGCAGCATACAATTTAAAAAATAATATTTGTTCATTCATTTCGCCGATGCGATAATCGCAGCGGCGAAATATTTAGACAGGGACACATTTACAATATCCACCATATTAATCCAGCGACGTTATCTGTAATCCTGTAAATCCTGTAAATCCTGATTCAAAAACCAAGAAACAGTATCCATCTACAAATAAACTTTACTTCCAAACCAGAGACGTTATCTGTAATCCTCTAAATCCTGTAAATCCTGATTCAAAACCGTTCCCCTACAATGGATCTAAATTATCGGTAAAAATGTCTTCAGTTTCATCAATGTGTCCAAAGGCATAGTCCATTTTCTTTCGGTCAAACTCCCCCTCATTATTCGCAATCCAAATGGTGGCCACTCCGTTTCCAATAAAATTGGTGATAGCGCGCGCTTCTGACATAAATCGGTCCACTCCTAATAAAAGGGCAAGACCCTCTATAGGGATTACCCCGTTCATAGCTGTCAGTGTGGATGCAAGCACGATAAATCCACTTCCAGTTACACCAGCTGCACCTTTTGAAGTAACCATTAATATGCCAATAATAGTCAGCATTTGGCTATAAGTAAGGTGAACACCGTAGATTTGAGCAAGAAAAATGACCGCCATAGATAAATAAATAGTAGTTCCATCCAAATTAAAGGAATAGCCAGTGGGAACTACTAATCCAACGACAGATTTTGAGCAGCCCATTTTTTCTAATTTTTCCATTAGATTTGGCAGGCCAGCTTCAGAAGAGGAAGTTCCCAAAACGATCAATAATTCTTCTCTGATATAGGTTAGGAATTTCCATAATTGAACTTTATATTGTTTCAGGATAAGCCCAAATATGGCGAAAATAAATATAGCCATCGTAACATATACTGTCAACATTAACTTACCTAAAGGTAATAGCGCGGCTACTCCATATTTCCCAATGGTAAAAGCCATACCTCCAAAGGCACCTATAGGCGCGAGCAACATGACTCTGTGAAGACCTTTGAATACATATTTTGAAGCTATACTAAGATAAGAAATAAGTTTTGTCGCGCGGGAAATCTTACTGAGTACTACACCAAAGAGAATGGCAATGACAAGGACTTGTAAAGTAGAATTATCCATAAAAAATTGCCACCAATTGAAATCTGCCGCTTTTTCTTTGTACGCATCAATATCTTTTGTTGCGGTAGCCGCAGTTACAACGCCCTTACCCGGTTGAATGATATTGGCCACTACAATACCTATAATGAGCGCAGCTGTAGTTACTACCTCGAAATAAATCAGCGATTTAAGGCCTACCTTCCCTACTTTCTTGAGATCGCCCATAGAAACGATACCCAGCGTAATGGTCAAAAATATAATCGGATTGATAAATAATTTCACGAGAGAAATGAAAAAGCCCCCAAATGCTTCGCTCAGGGATTTACCAATTTTCAATTCCTGACCTAAAAACCGACCTTTCAGATCATCAGGAAGTACTTGCTTTAAAGCAATTTCAGGAAAAAAATGTCCGAGTAAAATACCAAAAGTGATGGCGGTCAATACCCAAAACGTAAGATTAGTTAATATTTTTTTCATGTAGAGAGTTAAAGGCACAAGGAAAAAGAAACTATCGAAATATATGAATTAAAAAATCACCTCCTTTATCAAAAGCTAATTGAATACTTTTTTTAGCACATGTTTCCCAACAGCATGTCCCTGAATCTGTCCATTTTCAATAGCGTCCATAAAGTGAATGCCCCCGTAAAATCTGGAAATACCAGCCTCTTCTGCCGCTTGTTCAAAAGACGAATAGGTTCTGGCCTTTAAACCATATCGCTCCTCTACGGTGTCAGTATAGGCAAATTCTTCTCCGAAGAAATGAGTAAGTATGACCGCAGAAACAGAAGAAATGGTAGAATGTCCGCTTAAATATTCAGGAAAGGGAGGCGTTTGAAGAAAAGGCGTCCATTTTGGATCCAGATATTTCCTTATAGCTGTTTCAGGTCTAATTCGATTACTCCTATACTTCTCGTCCCAGCAACTCTGGAAGCCGTCCATCAAGCCCACCGCCAGCACCGTATTTACCTGAATAGCCTTTGAAAAGGATATCCCAGCCTGAATACAGGCAATATTCGCAATCCCCATCCAATGAGCACCTGGGGAGATTTTCTTCATACCCACCAATAAGTGACCATTATCAAACAGGGCAAATGGATTACAATCCCAGAATGCAGCAATTTCCTTTTTCTCATCGTCTAAGGTGAGCTCCCTAATGTCGTTCATCAACGCATAAAACGGGGCTTTTTTATCTGCAGAAAATGGAATGGGTGGCTCGGGTTTAAATTGATCCGCTCTCTCTAAAGTGAACGACCTGATGGTATTAAAATGAGGCTCTACAGGTGGAAAATATCCCGGCGGGGTGGGATACCAGGTTCCCTCCTCTTTTTTAGGGGTATATCGGGGTAATGCGCTTATCTTTTTGTACTTATCTGCTTTTGCATACTTTATAATCTGAAGACTCACTTCTTTCGCAAAAGCGTGCGACTGATCCATCACTTCTTTTGAAACGCCCTTTTTCAGTAGGGAATCAATCCATTTATCTTCAAAATCACCCATTAATTTTCCGGAAGGTTGAAGGACTTTCGCCGTTTCATACATGGCTAATAAGGCAGCAATATCTTTGTTTATTTCAGTGCCTCCCTTTGATATTTTAATGTTGGGAAACTCATTCAATTTTCCGGACATTGACATTATGGTGGTATCGTGTAGCGCTATGACTTCGTTTGCAGCTAGGCAGGAATAAGCAAAGAATCGAGCTGCCAAAGGAGGATTCGTCACGTCGTGAATCATAACATCGGTCATTTGTTGAATAACCATCTCCACATCCGTTGGATTTAGTTCAAGAACCAAGTTTTCCTTTCTCGAACATGCTAAACATAAAAACAAAGACCCAAGGATCAATAGCTGTTTCATTCCTTCAAGTTATAAGACACCAAATTTTTGTTGTGTAGGCCAAAAATCCAGGAATTACCAATCTTTAGCGCACTGCGCAAATCACCCTGTAACTTTAATCCCGTTTGATTTTGAGGTATCATTTGAAAATTACCTTTTCCATTTCCTTTCAATAAAAGACCATAATTAGCATCATTTCGTCCAAATTTTAATCTGGATTGATATTGATTTCCTCCTAAAAATAAGTCTTTATGTCCATCCTTATCGAAATCAAAGGCGGAAATGACAAATATGGGAGAAGATTGCACTTCCACCGGCAAAGGCATAGATTCAAATTTATTTGATTTGCCAAGTAAAAAGACCATCGTTTTTAATTCCGTTGCTTTTAAAACAGCGGCCCCCTTCCTTTCGGCAGGGGTAAAAATTTCGTCGATGGTGGCATTAGCATAACTTTTATAATCTGGAAAACGGGTTCGAAGCATACTTACCTGATCCAACATTTCATCTCTGGTAACAAAAGGATAGCTCATTCCCTGCATAAAAAAACATAACACAGGATCAATGGAACCATTGTCGTCAAAATCTTTATGATACAGGGTAAGAGGTTCTTTAACGCTGGCTTTCATTTGCGTATTCAATCCCTGATTTCCCACTACAATATCCGGTTTTCCATCGGCATTTAAATCTTCAACCAGTAATTCATTCCATAATCCAACCTGCATTTCATCGAAATATATTGTCGAAACATTTGTCCATCTGCCCTTTTGCTTACCTAAAATGGTGATAGGAATAAATTCCCCAACCAATATCAACTCTACCTGTCCGTCACCGTCTAAATCTACCCATTTAGCATCAGAAACCATGCCCGTTTTCAAAAGGGCAGGAAAAAGCGAAGCAGTTTGATTGGTAAATTTTCCCTTTCCATCGTTGATTAAAATATGACTTGGGGTCGACATAGGATATTGACCTGGAATTACCCGACTGCCAACAAATAAATCGAGGCTTCCGTCCCCATTTATGTCAGCAGCCCGAACACAGCTTTTAGCAGCCCCTGCTCCTGTAAGAGACTGATTATCCTTGCGTAAATTTCCCTTTCCATCGTTGATATACAAACGATCATTCAGCAAAAGATCGCCGGAAGATAAATTTCCATATCCCCCACTCGCCACATACAAGTCTAAGAAACCATCGCCATTAGCATCAAAAAATAGGGCATCAGCATCACAATAGCCCCTATCTTTTTCAAAAACCGCTTGATTAACTTCTTTAAAACCTCCATTTTTTAGCTGTAAAAAAAGCCTGGCGGTACGACTTTCATCACCCCCAACAAAAAGGTCTTCTAGCCCATCTCCGTTCAAATCCCCCTTCGCCAGACAAGGCCCAACCACTGATAACTGATTGGTTAACAAGGGTTGCCTTTTAAAATCATTAAAAGTAGCGAAAGACAAGGGCATATTCAGCGTGGAATTTGCTAAGGCGAAAATCGTACCTGACTTTATTTGTTTGGACGGCAATGAAGGAGAAGCCGATTTTTCGGAAATAGTAATAAGTTGATTCTCATTAATATTCCGTAATATTTCAAATTTTCCCCTCAACCATTCAATCTTTACGCTATCAATCTTTGCCTTTTCCCCTAAGCCAAAATGCAATATGGGAGAGACACTCGATTGATAACCCCTTGTGGGCATTTGCTCCGCAAATTGTAGCTTATCCCCTTGATAAATGGTAAGTTTAGCCCCCAATCCACTGCTGTTAAGCCCTTCGCCATCCAATTTAACCTTTAAAAAACGATTTTTCCTTACATCCGTATTATTTTGATAAATGGATGCCGGCGTATTTATATTATTAACAATCAAGTCGAGATCGCCATCATTATCGAGATCGGCATAAGCTGCCCCATTGCTATTGAAAGGTTGATCTAAGCCCCATTCGCTGGTTTTATTCGTAAATGACAAACTACCCTCATTTTTGAATATATAATTTGTCACATTAGAGGAAGGAATATTTTGCACCAATTCCAGAATATTCTGCCGTTGAATATTCCCTTGATTGTTTTGAATATAGTCGCCCATGTATTTCAGAAAATCAAGATTGGTATAATCCCTTAAATAACCATTAGAAACGAATAAATCCTTATGTCCGTCATTATCATAATCGGCAAAAAGGGGAGCCCAGCTCCAGTCAGTATTAGAAATACCGGCTAACTGCCCCATTTCCGAAAATGCTATTTTACCATTTATTTCCCCCTGATTCACATGCAACATATTTCTCATATATTGATATCCAAAGCCCACTTTAACATTAAAGTCGAATTTTTCATAATTATCTGGCGCCATCAATAATTTCTGCCTTTCATTAGATTCCGGAAGCATATCGAGGGTAAAAACATCCATTAAACCATCATTATTTATATCCGCAGCATCACTTCCCATTGAAAAATGGGAAGTATGGCCCATCATTTCCTGAATTTCATTGGTAAAACCCCCTTTTTGATTATTGATGTATAAAAAATCGGGAATGGCATAATCATTTGACACATAAATATCTAACCAACCATCCCTATTATAATCGGCAATGGCAGCACCTAATCCGTACGATAAGGCAGCACTTTGAATACCTGCCTGCATTGTAATATCCTTAAAAAAAGGTTGCTTATTTGGCAACATGTCCTGTCTGAACAGCCTGGCTCCATTATTGGGGTCTTCCGTTTTAAGAATATCTGCGGTAGACGCTTCATCGAGGACAGGTAAGGACTGCGGATTATGGTTCAACAGAAACATATCTAAATCCCCATCCTTGTCGACATCAAAAAATGAGGCTTGGGTGCTCGTTCCAAAACTATTGAGACCATAAACGGCTGCCATCTCAATAAAAGTCACTTCTCCTAAAGGAGAAACGCCTTGATTAACAAACAACTGATTGGCCCTTTTTTCAGGAGACAGATTTCCCGAATAACAAACATAAATATCGAGCCATCCATCGCCATTAATATCCACCATCGTCGTTCCCGTTTTCCAAGGACCTTCCCGACCCGATACTCCAGCAGACGAGGTAATATCCTGAAACGCAAGATTTCCTTTATTCAAATAAAGCTTATTGCTCTGCATGTTACTGGTAAAATAAAGATCATCCAGCCCATCATTATTTACATCACCCACTGCAACACCGCCGCCATTATAAAAATATTCATACATTAACACGTTGGTATTCAGACCCTCTTGAATCACATTTTGAAAGTCTATACCAGAAACACCCTGATCAACAGGAGAAAAGAGTTTAAAGGAAGACGAAACTAACCTTTCGTTATCTTTTGTACAATGCAAAAGAAAGAGAGATAAAAAGATAAAAGGGATGAGTCTATTTTTCATAGGATAATCATTCTCAGAGGGAAAAGGGTAAATAATACACAAAATAAAGTAAATATCAGGTAAAAAGAAGGGACACAACGACGATTCGCGATGTGTCCCTTAAATATATCAAAAAGTCAGTTTAATCTTAAAGATTATTAATATCCAGGATTTTGAACTAACTTATTGTTTCTATTCATTTCATCTCTATGTATAGGCAGGTAGTACATTTTGTCTAACCATGCTCTGTTTTCCTTACCCGGATCAATTTCAAATACCTTGTAAGTGTATGAAAAAGCGTTTGGATCGAAACGATAAGGATTTGGAATGGTAGCCCCAGCTTTTGCTACGCCGGTAACATTGATGCCATTGGCCTTTCTTCCAAGGGTAGTAGGCGCAATCATCCAGCGACGGGTATCGTGATAGCGTTGCTCTTCCAGATACATTTCCACCCGCTTTTCGTTACGGAACCTTTGCTTAAGGGCATCTCCTGTTTCTGTTAAAGCAGGCATACCCGCACGAAAGCGAACTTTATTTAACCAAAGCAGTGCATTGGCATGATCACCCAGTTCAATTAAAGCTTCTGCGTAATGGAAAACCATTTCTGTATAGCGTAAAATAGGCCATGGAACCTGCTGCCAGGTATTCTGGTCGATAATTGCCGGATTTGGATCTACGAATTTGCGGATATAATAACCTGTATAGCTACCGTTCCAGTCTTCCACAGAGCTTTTACGCGTATCTAAACCAAAAACAGTGGTACCATTTGCCAGGATATACTGACCCGTTTGAATTTGGTTTACTGGATCTTTAGAGGCAACATCGGAGGTACGTGGCTTCCATCGTGCGCCTTCATATAAGATAGAGGCATAGAAACGAGGATCTCTGTCGGTATAAGGAGCAGAGGCATGTTCCGTTTTATTCCAATCGAATTTAGAACCATCCATCATTTCATAATCGTCAATCATTAATTGTATCGGTGTATTACCCGCCCAGTTATGATAACCATTTGGGCCGTTGAACAAACCTTGTCTTCCACCACCTTCTTGTTTGGCATTGATAAAATATCTACCAATAAGAATTTCCTTTTCACCTCCGTTTTTAGCTAAGGAAGCATTCATATAATTTGCAGTACCGTCGGCGGAGGAAACTGGATTTGTTAAATTCAGTGCATAACCAAATCCAGGTAAATCTAACACCGCTTTAGCAGCATCTCTGGCTTTTTCCCAACGTGCTTTACGATCGCCGCTCACATAACCTACTAATTCAGGTTTTGCATAACTGCTTAACACGGAAGACTTTGATTTTGCCGTAGGCATATCATGAAGATCACTTGCTGCATAGATTAGCACACGAGCTTTCAAGGCAAGGGCTGCTGCTTTGTTGGCACGACCAGCCGCGGTAGTTTTACCATCGAGTAAAGCAGCTGCTTCGTCACAATTTTTCACGATGAAATTAACACATTCCTCCCAGGTATTTCTTGGAGAAAGGAAATCAGAATCATTTAAAGTAAAAGGTTTGTCGATAATTGGAACAGCACCAAAATATCTTATCAACTGCTGATAATAATAGGCGCGTAAAAATTTGACCTCACCTTTCATCCTGTCCACAAGAACCGGATTTGTAAATTTGGGCGCTTCAAGATTGCTCAAAGCTAAATTACAAGCCCTAATTCTGAGATACATATTTCCCCAGCTTAGGGTGCCATTTATCCAACCCGGATTTGCCGGATTAGAACGAGATTCAGTAATGGTAGTAATATTTCTACCCGGGTGAGTAAAAATGGTTTCATCCGTTAAGGAAGCATTCATTTGCTCATCAAAACCACCGTTCCCAAAACCTGCATATATTTCAGAAACAAAGGCTTCAGCCAACGAAGCGTCTGTCCAGACCGTTGATTCACCCAACTGATCTAAGGGTTTTGTATTGACAAAATCGTCATTACATCCAAAAACAACAAGAGACAAAAGACAAAAAACAATTTTTTTCATTTTTTTCATTTTTTTAATCATTAGAATGTAACGGTTAAACCCGCATTAACAATTCTCTGCTGAGGATAATATTGACCAGTTGCACTACTAGATTCTGGATCAAAAGTATTGAAATCACTAATAGTGAATAAGTTCAATCCATTAAAATATAGTCTCGCACTGGTCATTCCCGCTTTTTTAAATAAATTTTCTGGCAGGGTATAACCCACTTCCAGGTTTTTTAATCTGATATAATCAGTGCTTCTGAACCAATAGGTATTATTGCCAGAGAAATATTGGTCACTTCTATTGGCTATACGTGGATGAACGCTGCTTGGATTTTCTACGGTCCAACGATTATTATACATTTCAAGCAAATAGTTACCAATATTACCCATTTCACCTGGGCTAACATACTGTTTTGCCCCTGCGGAACCTTGGAACAAGATATTAATATCGAAACCTTTGTAACTTGCTATCAAACTAATTCCCCCTTGTAAAGTAGGAATATTGTTGAAATCTGTACGAACCTGGTCATCTGGGGTAATTTTACCGTCCCCGTTATAATCCTGGTACTTCATATCACCAGGGCGAAGAGTATTTACGATAGCGCTGTAGTTAATTTTCTCAGCATTAATTTCTGCCTGATCCTTAAATACACCATCATATACGTAGGCCTGAACAGTGTACATAGGTCTTCCTGTAGTTCTCTGCCATTCAGGAGCACCAGGTGCTTCGTCCCAGAACAAGATTTTATTTTTTGCATAACCGCCGTTAACGCTTATATTAAAATTAAAATCACCAACACTGGTACGATAGCCTATCAAGGCATCAAATCCTTTGTTTTCCACTTCACCAATATTTTGAGCTGGCAAAGTCAGACCTGTTGATTGAGGAACAGAGGCATTTTTAACCCAAAGAATATTGGTACGTTTGTTATTGAAATAATCAAATTCGAAGGTGATTTTGTCATTGAATAATGCACCTTCAATACCTATGTTTGCGTTAGTTGCCACCTCCCAGGTAATATTTGGATTAGGAATTCTTGCTTCGAACAATGTTTTTGTTTCCACATTACCAAGAATGTAACTTCTGAATCCGTAGGTAGATAAATATTGGTAGGTAGCAATTTGATCATTACCCATTTGGCCCAAAGAACCTCTTAGTTTCAAGTAATTTACCGCAGGAATAGACTGCATAAAATTTTCCTTTGAAATGACCCATCCTGCCATTACCCCTGGGAAAAAGCCATATCTGGTTTCTTCTGGAAAAATATCAGAGCCATCATAACGCCATAAAATTTCAAGTAAATATTTCTCCTTATAGTTGTAAGCTGCACGACCAAAATAATTTAGACGTGCTCTAAGTGAAGAAACACCCCCATTATTTTTTTCCAAATCACCCCCTGCGAACATCTGATCTAAAGCGGGAGAGATAAAGAATCTTCTGAAAGCATTGAAGTTACTCGCATCAATAGTTTCTCTATTTGAACCAGCAAGTACGGTCACTTTATGATCCCCGAAAGTACGGTCATAGTTCAGGACACCACCTAATAAAATATTTAGCTGCGTGGAATTTCTTAAAGTAAGTCTTGGATCTGCAGGCCCCCTTCTGGCGGCAACCAGATTCGGTGTTACGCCATCAGCTGCAAACCCTGTTCCTCTTTCATAAAGCGTCCAGGGTGTTTCCCAACGTTTGTTGTTTTGATTTAATTTATCGATCGCCGCGTTACCTGTAAACACTAATCCTTTAATACCAGGAATTTTAATGTCTAACTGACCATTTGTCTGTATGTAATCTCTTTTATCATCATCATAACCAGTATCATTTGTTGTAATAACCACAGGGTTTTCACCATTCTCGATATCTGGTCCCGGACGACCGTCAGGCCAGTAAGCAGGCTGTTGCGGCTTACCTCTCATCAACATCCTAAAGATAGCACCAGCTCCTTTTGTCGGGAAGAAACGATTTTCCTGACGTCCAAGCATACCTATATTAACATTGATGAATTCATTAATTTTGGCATCGAGATTAAGACGTAAATCGTACTGCTTGTAGCCTGTTGCAGAATTTATGTAGTTACCGTCCTGATCCTGGAAACCGAGAGAAGCTAAATATTTCAAATTCTCAGAACCCCCGGTCATTTGAAGATTATGACGCTGTTGTGGAGACCATTTTTTCAAAGTTTCTGCATACCAGTCTGTATTTGGGTGCGTCCAAGGACTGGAGCCATCCTTATACTTTTGGAAATCACTTGGCTGGAAAGGCGCTTTTCTAATCTGACCATTAGGACGGGTATAAGAACCCGTTGACTTATAAGCAGATGTTGCTGCTGACCATTCACTGGCGGGTAAACCGTAAATATCGAGATCATTTAACATCTCAGTATATTGAGCGGCATCGGCCAATTTAGGTAATTGGGTTGGTTGAGAATAACCTTGATTAAAAGAATAGCTTAATTCAGGTTTACCTACTTTTCCTCTTTTCGTAGTAATAAGAATAACACCATTTGCCGCACGCGCACCGTAAATAGCGGCTGAGGCATCTTTCAATACGGAAATTTTTTCGATATCATTTGGATTAAGTCTGTCCAGACCTCCCGCTCTGGCAGGAATTCCATCGATAACGATAAGGGCATCGTTGTTATTCAAGGTATTAGAACCACGAATACGAATACCCGAACCATCATAACCTGGTTCTCCACTTCTATTTACCGCTACGACCCCTGCCATACGACCGGCAATAGAGTTAGACACGTTCATTGCAGGAGATTTAACCAAATCGGAGCCTTTCAAGCTCGATACAGCACCGGTAACAGTCTCCTTTTTCTGAATGCCATAACCTACCACAATGACTTCGTCTAAAAGTAACTGATCGGCTTCCATGGTTACATCCAGTTTGGTGCGACCGCCCAGGGCAATTTCCTGAGAGGTAAATCCAGTGTAGGAAAACAACAAGGTAGCATTGGCATCGGGTACCGTCAGGGAATAGCTTCCGTCAACTTCTGTTACTGTTCCCTGCACCGTGTTTTTAACAAGGATACTCACTCCAATGAGTGGTTCTTTGTCCTTGTCTAGGACAATACCGGAAACTTTGACCTGAGCAAATAATCCCAACGGTAGAAAAAAGGCGAGCATACAGACTAGTTGCAAGACCTTTTTCATTGGTTTGTTTTTTTTCATTCGTTTTAAGTGTTTTAATTAAAAAATGTTTATTCAATACAAAGTAGCTATACAATTTTATAATTGCAAGAAACACTTAGAATTAATTTTTTTTTTTTATAATTACCATATTAAAAATTAATATGGAGAAGGACTTACCGCCGTCCAGCCGCCATCTAAGACGAGCGTTTGCCCAGTGAGATGTTTAGCTTTATCAGAAACCAGAAAAAGAGCGGCATTGGCAATATCCTCTACCGAGGCAGGTCTGCCCATTGGAGTAATTCTCGACCAGGTTTCAAGATAATCCTCATCCATTAAGGTCCTTTCGGTCAATGTTGCCCCGGGAGCCAAACAGTTGACATTGATATTATAAGTAGAGATCTCAGCGACCAGATTTCGGGCCAACAGCTCAATAGCTGCTTTGGTCATGCCATAAGCACCGAGATTCTTATGCGCCTGATGGGCAGTTACAGAGGAGAGAAAAAGTAAGGTACCCCCTGTTGATTGCTCCTTCATAACAAGGGTAGCTTGTTGTGCAAGAAAAAAGGTTCCTCGCAAGTTCACAGCTAATACTTGATTGAAATCGGCTTCGCTATAGGTCAGAAAATCTCCAAAAAGGGTAATACCCGCGTTGGCAATAGCGATATCGAGCCAACCTTGTTCATTTTTAATTTGTTGGATAAAGGAGGTTATTCGTTCCACTTCACTCACATCGCCAGGCAATGGGATACAATGACCACCGTCGGCCTGTAAATTTTCGGCAGCACGTTGTGCCAATGATTCATCGCGGTCATTTAAATAAACAACAGCTCCTTCCTGAACCAATTGCTTAGCAATTTGAAGTCCAATGCCTTGACCCGCGCCGGTGATAAAGGCTACTTTCCCTTGAAAATTATTTGTCATTATCGATTAACTGATTTTAACAAATATCAACAATTTTC
>JAFMBH010000200.1 GCA_017858735.1 Bacteroidota bacterium | reverse complement strand
TTGCCCATTGGCGGAATTGGGTGCCTCGTTTTGAGTTTACACGATAGCCGACAGACAGGATTGCGTCAAGGTTATAGTATTCAATTTCCCTTTTTACTTCACGATCTGCCTCTATTTGAACTGTTGCATTTTTTGCAACAGTTGAATTTCGAACGAGCTCACCTTCCTTGTATATGTTGCTTAAATGCCTTGAAATTACTGATTTATCTTTTTCAAACAGGCTGGACATTTGGTTAAGATTTAACCAAAAAGTGTCCCCTTCAAATTGAACTTCAATCTGAGTACTGCCATCCGGAGATGTATATATTTCAATTTGGTGCTCCATCATTTTACTGTTTACGAAGATATCAGGGTTACTCCCTTGCATGATGCCTAACGACCATTTTCACTTCACCCAACTTCCTCCCCACCGTCATACTTACCCTTGTCATGGGCATCCAGACACAAGTAGATAAAAGATTTGTCGCCCAATATAACCTTAAAGTTTATAAACAAATGTTAAACATTTGAGTTTCTTATTTAAGAATTTCCTTACAAAACATCCAGATTACTCAAAACCTGAGAGGTAGAAAAGTTCCCAAAATGAAAAAAATGAAAAAATCAAACTTCTTTTCTGAATTAAAAGGCAACATTAAATGGGGTATGATATTTATGTTGGCAACATTTGTATTCATGGCAAAAACTGGATTTTCCCAAACCCCGGAATTGTTTGAAGAAAAAGTATTGATTAATAATATGGCCGCTCCCTGGGCCTTTACATTTATCAATAACAATGAAGTACTGTTTACAGAAAAACAAGGAAAAATTTATCGTTATACTATTTCTACCGGGACGATGAATGAGATAAGTGGTGTGCCCGCCGTTTCACAAAATGGTCAAGGGGGGTTACTGGACATTGCCTTGCATCCAGGGTTTAGCACTAATAATTTAGTTTATCTTACGTATGCAGTTGTGGCGAGTGGTGGGCAAACAACGGCATTAGGAAGAGGAAAGCTTGTGGGTAACCAACTTCAAAATTTCACAGAATTGTTCAGAGCATTACCGATTCGTAACTCAGGGACTCATTTTGGTAGTCGGATCGTTTTCGATAGAAATAACCTGCTCTACATGTCGGTAGGCGACCGTGGAGCACAGGAAAATGCGCAAAACAAAAACAACCATCTGGGTAAAATATTGCGATTCAATGATGATGGAACGGTTCCGGCGAGTAATCCATTAGTAGGCGTTCCAAATACAAAACCTGAAATTTACTGCTGGGGGAATCGAAATATCCAAGGTATGGCCATGCACCCGGGAACAGGTGAAATATATGCTCACGAACATGGCCCCAGAGGTGGAGACGAACTGAATTTGATTAAACCAAACACCAATTATGGTTGGCCTGCAGTTACCTTTGGCATCAATTACGATGGAACGCCAATAACACCTGATACCACCCTTGCGGGTATGGAACTTCCCCTTACCTATTGGGTTCCATCTATAGCTCCAAGTGGAATGGCATTTATCAAGAAAGGACAACCTAACAATGAAGCTGATATTTTAATTGGAGCATTGGCCGGCACTCATATTCATTGGCTGAAGATGAAAGATAATAAAAGAGTGTCTTCAACAAGAAGTATGAATGGGTATGCGCGTTTCCGTGACATACGGCAAGCGCCCGACGGTAAAATTTATGCAATGACGGAATCTCCAAACCGATTTGTCCTATTGCGTTCAAGTGTACCAATTTTTACTTCGACAGTGGATAAAACAATTCCATTGGCAGAAAAAGATTTTCTTTACCCAAATCCCAGTTCTGGAGAAAGCACTTTGTCCTTTTATGTGCCCGATAACCAGTTTGTTTCAGTAAGAATTTTTAGCACAAATGGCGTTTTGATTAAAGAATTAACTTCTCAACTTTTTTCTGAAGGTCAACACTTACTGCGAATAGAAAATGAAAAATTACCTCAGGGCTTTTATTATATTCAAATTAACAAAAAAGGTGCAAGGACCCTCTTGAAATATATTAAAATATAGCCGAGTGTTGTAATATGGTAAGGATGGGACAATAGTCTCACTTAACCCTAACAACTCCTGAAACCTTATTTTTTTAAATGTATCTTTAGCTTTTTATCAAATAAGCTACCTAATGAAGAAAAAATTCAATGTGACCGGTTTATGTATTCCCAATAAACATTATGTAGCTGATGTTTCTAAGAAACTGGAAAAGACATATAACATGGTGGTTGAGGGAGAATACTTCATTATAAACCGTCCCAGGCAGTATGGTAAAACTACTATGCTTTATAATTTGTCTGAAAGTTTAAGTACATCGGAAGAATATTTGGTTTTCAATATCAGTTTTGAAGGTATTGGCGATGATATATTTAAGGAAGAAGCGGTATTTTCTGAAGGATTCGTTGATATTCTGGCAACCTATGCAGAATATAAAATACCCACTTTAGCATCCTGGTTATATGAATCGAAAAATGCAGTTAATAGTTTAAAATCGCTTTCCAGCTTAATAACGAAATTAGTCATTAAAGCAGATAAAAAAATAGTTCTACTCATTGATGAAGTAGATAAAAGTAGCAATAATCAGTTGTTTGTTAGCTTTCTTGCCATGCTACGAAATAAATTTTTGTCAAGAGAAGATTTTAAAACTTTTCATTCTGTCGTTTTATCCGGCAAGGAAAGTAAGTACAATTCACCGTGGAATATTGCATCTGCTTTTACCGTGGATATGAATCTTCAACCTGAGGAAATCAGGTCAATGCTCGACGAATATGCAGCGGATAAAGGGGTTGAAATGGATACACAAGAAATAGCGAATAAGTTGTTTTATTATACCTCAGGTTACCCTTTTTTAGTCAGCAGCCTTTGTAAAA
>JAFMBH010000199.1 GCA_017858735.1 Bacteroidota bacterium | reverse complement strand
GTAAAAATAGCAAAAGAAAGTAATACCAATTTTGAAAGTTTGATTAAGAACCTGGAAGAAAATACCGAGCTGTATGCCTTGGTTTTTAGACAATTAATTGAAGTTGAAATTTTACAATATTCTATTTTCGACCCTGTTATCCAATTGGGTTTGATGCATGGGGTCTTAAAAAATGGAAAAGGAATAACCGTTCATAACAGAATCTACGAGGAAGTTATTTATGATTATATGATGTCGAAAACCAGTTCAAAAATATCTTTACAAAATTATAATGTAAATAAGGGGTACCGTTTACCTAACTCTGAGTTTAATATTGAGTTGGTTTTATTGAAATTTCAAGCATTTATGCGCGACCAATATTCTCAAAAAGACAGAGATTTTCTTGAGAAAAATGGCAGATTGGTCTTTCTTGCATTTATAAAACCAATTATTAATGGGTCAGGTTACGATTTTAAAGAAGTTCAAATTTCAGAGGAGCGCCGTTTGGATGTCGTAATTACCTATTTCAATCATAAATATGTGGCAGAACTCAAAATCTGGCGAGGCCAAGCAGCACATGAGGAAGGATTAAATCAGCTTTCTGATTATTTAAACAGACAGGCACTAAAAGTTGGTTACTTGCTCATTTTCGATCACGCCAATACCAAAACATGGACATCGGAATGGATCGATTGGCAGGATAAGAAGATATTCGTTGTTTGGGTTTGAAATAAAAGCCTTCCTATAATGATGGCTGGGCAACTGTCAATTTTTTTCTTACTCCTTCATTGGTCAGCGTCCATTTACTGGCAAATTCATCTGCTTCCCGTTCCTTTTCCAGATCTTTATCGGAGTAGTCAACTTTCTCCAAAAAAATATCCTTTTTCCCATGCAGAATAATATGGCCCGCTTCGTGAAAGAAAGTGAACCAGAAACTATCGTTGTGAGGGTAGTGGTCGGTAAGCTGAATGAGCGGTGTATTGTTTAACCAACGGGTGGAACCACTGATAGGTGTTTTTTTGATACCGGGTGTTTGAACTACTTTAACTCCAGCCTCAAGGCATTTTTGCTGTAACTGATTAAAGGATCCTTGGGGATGTTTTGCCAAAATATACTTTAAACCAGGCAGTATTTCTTTAAACTTCTTTTCTGAATAGTCATTTGCTTCCAGTTCGGCGGCTTGTAATTCACCTTTACGAAGCCAGGCAGACAGGGCATAAGGTTCTTGGATTTGTGAGAGGGATATTCGAAAAGCTACTTTAAGTTGCTGCTTGAAGTAGTATTCTTCCCAGGCTTTGTGATTGGAGAAACCAAAAAAAGACAGCAACTCCATAGTTTTTTCCTGAATGGAGGATACTTGTGGCAGCCAGCCCTTATTTATCATGTCTGTCAATGGAAAATGTTTCGCCCACGGCACTGCTTCCTCAATAGTCACTTTGCGTTTCTCTCTGACAATAAACTCGTCATAGCTTCTTTGGTGGTTCATCCAAAAGTGAGCAGGAATCTTCGTAACACCTTCAAAACGCACTGCCATATCAGGTGTAATAGCACTTTTTCCTTTCAGAACGGCAATAATCGTTTTTTCTGGTTTGCCGGTACGCAAAGAAAACTCTTTTGGCCCCATTTGCATTTCCTCCAGCTTCTCAGCTAAGGTTTCGCCGGGGTGGAATACCACTGGGGGGAAATATATATATTGCTTGTTCATTGTTTTGTTGTTTAATGGTAATCTACAATTTCGATAACTTCTACACTTGTAATCTCCAACCAGACATATTGACCATCTGTGTTGGAAGGAATGGGAGTTTCGTAAGGAATGAAAACCAATCTATACGGATGGTCTAAGTCGCAGCCCCATTTTCCTTTTCGGTTGCCAGTCAATTCGTGAAACCTGCCCGGTAAGTTCCTAACATCTTCCAGGGTAGTAGCATCACGCAGGGTATTGAGCCTTGTTATGAATTGCTTTGCTCTCTTATCGCCCATTTTCTGACGACATTTGTTGTAATCGGTTGACAGCTTCTCAAGATTTTTATCTGCAAAAGTTATTTTCACATCAAAGATAATTAATTTTTGGTTAACAGAAGGTGTAAGTCAAAAAATAATCCACAAGAAAAATGGATGAAAATTTGCCTGGTAACTTTACTTTTCCGTAAGTTACATTTATTAGTTGACTATTTTCAGTTGACAACAATAGTCACCAAAAGGGAATAGGAAAATACTTCCATTGCATCTAATAATAAAGTTTTTTTTTAAATTTGTAAAAAACGTATTTAAATTTTGCTAGACCGTACATATATATTTGGATATGTATCAAAAATGTAATCGGTAAATACAAATGCACCAATTTCGGTAAATAAGAATGCACCATATTTGGCAACAAGAATGCACCACCAATGATCACTTAGGGGCACGCCCCTAAGTGATTTTGAAATATTTTGCTAGTGTACCAAAACTAGCATTTTATGAACGTGTATTTGAACAAATTTATGATTTATTTCGAGATTCACCGCCTCTACAGAGAGGGATTTTCTATCAGGCAGACAAGCGAAGAGTTAGTCCTCAACCGCCGGACAGTGAGTAAATATCTTTCGATGTCCGAACTGGAGTTCGAACAGATGATGATCGATCAGTCCGAGCGGAACAAAGTATTGTCCCCTTATGAATCTTTTGTCAAGTCTCGACTGGATAAATTCCGGGACACCCCAGCCGCCCAGATGCATGACTGGCTGAAGGAGTATTTCAAGGATCTGCCAAAAGTATCCCAAAAGACCGTTTTCAATTTTGTTCCCTGGGTAAGGGTGGTTTAATGAAATATTTGGGTATTGATAATACTAAAATATTTTACAATGAATCGAAAACAACCTTTAATCTGGGTGTCGTATTTTTTTATGTTTTTCCTTATACA
>JAFMBH010000022.1 GCA_017858735.1 Bacteroidota bacterium | reverse complement strand
CTCGAACCCGCGACCCCATGCGTGACAGGCATGTATTCTAACCAACTGAACTACCGAACCATTTGGGTTTTTCAAAGCAAAACCCCAGCTTTATATATTGGAAGCCGACTTAAAGAAACCTCAGTTTCCAGCGACTCAACGTTACCGCCTCATAATGAGGCAGTAGCGGTCCGGACGGGACTCGAACCCGCGACCCCATGCGTGACAGGCATGTATTCTAACCAACTGAACTACCAAACCAATATCAAAATGCCTTTGCATTAAGAGATTGCAAAAATAGTATCATTTATCGAAATTATCAATACTTATGAGAAAAAAAGAAAAAAAAATTCTTAAAACGAAAGTAGTTAACATGATTTACTAATTTTGTCCCGCCTTAGTGCGCTAAAATTCTTGTTCATTACTAAATCCATCTCCTATGATTTTCTTAGAATTTGAAAAACCTTTAGCCTCTCTCTACGAGCAATTGGAAAAACTAAAAGAAATTGGAGAAGCGGGTGACATTGACGTTAGTTCTCAGATCAGTGTATTCGAGGAAAAGATTTCCGAAAAGCGGAAGGAAATATATAGTAACTTAAGTGGTTGGGAAAGGGTACAACTTTCCAGACATCCGGAGCGACCTTACACTTTGTTTTATACTAATAAAATGTGTGACCAGTTTATTGAACTACATGGTGACCGGCATTTTCAGGACGACAAAGCCATTGTGGGTGGTTTAGCTACCTTTAATGGGCAAACTGTCGTTATTATTGGTCATCAAAAAGGTATTAACACCAAAATGCGTCAATACCGTAACTTCGGGATGGCGAATCCAGAGGGTTACAGGAAAGCGTTAAGATTAATGAAACTGGCAGAGCGATTTAATTTCCCCGTTATCACATTAATTGATACACCGGGTGCTTTTCCAGGCATTGAAGCTGAAGAAAGAGGTCAGGCGGAGGCCATTGCAAGGAATCTTTTCGAAATGGCACAACTTCGCGTACCTATAATCTGCGTCATCATTGGCGAAGGTGCTTCCGGTGGAGCCATAGGCATAGGCCTGGGCGACCGTGTCTTTATGTTGGAAAATACATGGTATTCTGTTATTTCGCCTGAATCATGTTCTTCCATTCTTTGGAGAAGCTGGGATTATAAAGAACAGGCAGCTGATGCTCTCAAATTAACAGCAGACAATATGTTTTCTGCGGGTTTGATAGATGGTATTATCAAAGAACCCATAGGTGGCGCGCATTCTAATCCCGATGAAATGGCAGAACTTCTAAAAGCCAAAATAATTGAAACATTGGCAGAAATTCAACCTAAAGATCCTGAGGTAAGAATTTTAGAGAGAATTGAAAAATATAGCAAAATGGGCGTTTATGACGAAGTATTTGACGTTCCCGAACCTGTCGAAACAGCTGCTTCAAAAAAATCGTCTAAGAAAAAGTAAACTATCCCTATGAAGATTTGGCAAAATTTCAAGAAATTTCACTTTAATAAAAGTCTGAACAAAGGGCTGGTTTCCCGTTTAAAACAGGTTAGCTCCAAATCTTTGTCCTTTGCGACAGCCAAATCTATTGCTTTTCTCTTCAATGCAGCAGACCCTGAAGTTATTTCAGGTATTGAAAAATATGCCGAATCCTTGCAAAAAAAAGGCAAAACAACCTTCCTTTTAGGTTTAAACGCCGCATCTAAAGATATTATAGATACCTCCTTCCCCTGTCTGAACAAAAAAAATATAGATTGGGTCGGAAGGCCCATCGGAACGCTCGTCGATGAATGGTTTAACCAACCCGTCGATGTAGTAATACACGTTTCTGCTCAACGAAACGAACTGCTTGAATACATAACTGCCCTGACACCTGCCGGTCTTCGAATAGGTCCAGCAACGGATAATACCCATTGCTATGACCTTATGCTAGATGTTCCAGCTGATACCACACCCCAATCATTTTTTAAACAAATGGAAAATTTATTAGGTAAAATACAAGTCAGGAATGAAACAACCCTCCTTTAAAGGCACTGGCGTTGCCTTAATCACGCCATTTAAAAATGAGGCCATCGACTTCGATGCTTTGGAAGGTATTATTGAACATACCCTAAAGGGTGGCGTAAATTATCTGGTTTCCCTTGGCACCACTGGCGAGGCCATTACCCTTTCCAGCCAGGAATGTCGCGAAGTGCTTACTTTCACCAAAGACATTGTAAAGGGTAGGGTACCTCTTGTTGCCGGACTTTTTGGAAGTAACTGGACAGCCCTCCTGAAACAAAGAGTTCAAAGCTACTCCCTGGAAGGGTATGACGCCATTATGTCCAGTAGTCCCGCGTATAACAAACCTCCACAAGAAGGTATTTATCAGCATTTTATGGCGGTTCAGGAAGTTTGCCCGCTCCCCATTATCTTATATAATGTTCCCGGAAGAACTGGCTCAAATATGTCGGCTGATACCATTTTGCGACTGGCCAGAGATTCTGAAAAATTTATTGCCGTAAAAGAAGCGTCAGGAAATATGGCTCAGGTGATGCAAATACTTAAACACAAGCCCGATCATTTTAATGTTATCTCCGGCGACGATGCCCTAACCGTGCCCTTAATGGCATGCGGTGCCGTCGGTGCTATTAGTGTCATTGCCAATGCCTTACCAGATACATTTTCACAAATGGTAGATTTTGCCAATAACCGCTTATTCCATGAAGCCAACGCATTAAGCAATAAAATGCTCGATATTCACGACTGGCTTTACGTCGAAGGAAATCCAGTGGGTGTAAAAGGTGCTATGGAATTACTTGGCCTTTGTTCCAGAGATGTTCGATTACCCCTGGTGCCTCTTTCAAAAAATGCTTTGGACAACCTGGCATTGGAATTAAAAAAATCAGATTTTTTGTGATGATTTCCATAAAAGCTAATACGCTGTCTCACCTTACAGATGCAAGATATTTCGCCTCCATGGAGGTAACCTGGATGGGTTTCAATCTTGATCCATTGTCAGAAAATGCGTCCAGTCCTCCATTTGTAAAAGCTATCCGGGAATGGATAAGCGGACCTACCTTCGTTGGAGAATTTAATTATGCCTCTGCAACAGAGATTTTAGCCATTACAGAAAATGCAGGACTTGATGCGATACAACTCGGCCCCCTTTTTGACTACAACGAACTGCCTTTTATTCCAGATTCCTACACATTATTCGCAGAAATGAGGATAGACAGTAACCTGCCTGACCCTGACTTGTTTACATTCCTTCAACAGCACGCGGGAAAGATTAATTATTATATATTAAATTTTTCACATATAACTGAACCCTTGTCTTCCCTTTGGAAAGATGCCTTAGTTACCTTGTGCCAGTCGTACCCAATTTTCATTTATTGCAATGGCGATGCCCATCAGGTGGCAGAATATATCCAACATTTTAAACCCTTTGGATATTGCTTATCGGGCGGGTCGGAAGAAAAAACAGGCTTAAAATCTTTTGAAGAATTAGATGAAATTTTTGACAAACTGTCTGATTTAGCCACAAAATGATTCTACCATGGCCAATCATCATTTGCTTTACACCAACGAACAGGAGGCAGGGTGTGACGAGGCGGGACGAGGTTGTTTAGCTGGCCCTGTTTTTGCGGCAGCCGTCATTTTATCTTCTGATACTGTTATTCCCCATCTTGATGATTCAAAAAAATTGTCCCAAAAACAAAGAGAAAAGTGCCGTTCTTTTATCGAGCAGGAGGCTATTTCCTGGGCAATTGGTATAGTGTCGGCCGACGAAATTGATCAGATTAATATCTTAAACGCCTCATTTTTAGCAATGCACCGTGCCATTGATCAATTGAAGTATTTACCCACTCACCTTCATATTGATGGTAACAGGTTCAAAAATTATCCTAATATCACACATTCCTGTCACGTAGGAGGCGATGGAAAATATGCGGCCATTGCAGCGGCATCTATTCTGGCAAAAACCTATAGAGATGAGTATATGACGGCGCTTCATACCTCATTTCCATTATATGACTGGAAAAAAAACATGGGTTATCCTACCTTACATCACAGAAAGGCTATCCACGAGAATGGTTTGACGGAACATCATAGAAAAACATTCAAATGGTCGTTTGGAGAGACGGAAGCCACCTTATTTAGCTGAGCTACTTTTAAGTCAACCCTGTTAATAAAACATTTCGTAAATTTGCAAAAAACTGGACATGAAATTAAGATATATATTTTTGTTCGTCCTTCTTTATTCGACCCTGGGCAGTTTTAGTTTACAAGGTCAGGTAATCATAGAAAGCGAAGAGGTTTCTGCCCTTATAAAAAGTTATGCCCTTTCAAATAAGCAATCTGACTATATAAATGGGTGGAGAATTCAGATAATAGCGACCACTGATCGGCTTGCTTTAGAAAATACGAAGAATAAATTCCAACAAAGCTATCCGGATATTCCCCTTCAAGTTATGCATAACAGGCCCTATTACCATTTAAGAGTAGGTGCCTTTTTTGATAAAAAAGAAGCTATTTTGACAAAATATTTCTTCAGGAAAACGTATCCTGGCGCCATGGAAATAATAGACAATAAGCTTACCTTGGATATGGTATTAGCGACAAAGTTTTAATCACCCAACGTCATTGCAAACATGTTAAGAAGCCGTGGAGATCAGCGAAGTTTCGATTTAGTCATATTTTCGCTTTATTTATCCCTTATTGCGTTGGGTGTTCTCATGGTTTTTTCTGTCAGTCAGCGGGAGATTGAAAGAGTTGGTTTATTAAATAGCAGTGCTGGTAAACAAATGATATGGGTGGCCATAGCCATGATTTTATTTTTGGTTATATTTCTCATTGATTGGAAATCGTGGCAAACTTTTGCCTATTTCATTTACGCATTTACTCTTTTACTGCTCGTTGGAGTACTTATATTTGGCACAGAAATTAAGGGAGCAACCTCGTGGTATTCCTTTGGAGGATTTTCGATACAACCCTCAGAATTGGCCAAATTTGGCACGGCACTGGCTGTTTCCTCCTTTTTGGGAACCTATAACCTGAATTTAAAAGACGTAAAAACTCAAATCACTGCCTTTGCCATCTTTTTTATGCCAGTTATATTGGTTTTAATGCAGCCCGACGCAGGTTCAGCGTTAGTTTTTCTCTCCTTTACTTTTGTCCTATATCGTGAAGGATTGTCAGTAAATTATTATTTAACAGGAATATATCTGATTACCTTAGTCATATTGGGCTTAGTAGTTCCGCCGGTAATTATCACTATAGGCTTATTGGTTTGCATCCTGTATTTTCTAACCGGAGGTATTGGAAACGCTATAAACTGGCGGGCAGGCGTTTTATTCTGGGCTATTGCTTCTTATATTCTGGTGCGCGAAGAATTTTATACCATCACATTAATTGCTAACGGATTAGCTGCTGGCGCTTTAGGTATAGCTTATGGATTAAAAAATAATTTTAAAACCATATCCTTCGTAGTTATTGTGTTAGCTATTGGCGTAGGCATTGCATTTACAGCAAATTATGGCTTTAACAATATACTTCGTCCGCACCAGCAAGAAAGAATAAACGTTTGGTTACAACCATCAAAATGTGATCCACGGGGAGCTTTATATAATGTATTGCAATCTAAACTAGCCATTAGTTCCGGAGGAATTGAGGGAAAAGGATTTTTAAATGGGGAGATTACGCGATTAAATTACGTTCCGGAACAGGCGACAGATTTCATTTTCTGTACCATCGGGGAAGAGCACGGATTTATAGGTAGCGCTGCTACTATCTTGATTTTCATGCTTCTCATGTATCGGATTATCGTCCTTGCTGAACGTCAACGCTCAAATTTTTCAAGAATCTATGCCTACAGTGTTGTGGGGATTATTTTCGTCCACTTTTTTGTGAATATTGGTATGACCATGGGCATCATGCCAATCATAGGCATTCCGCTTCCATTATTGAGTAAGGGAGGCTCATCCTTATTAGGATTCACTCTTTTAATTGGCGTTTTATTAAAATTTGATAGCCACAGATATCAAATATAACCAGATAATTATACGACCCTTGTTTGACTTTACCATTTTAAAAAAAGATGAGCATACATCTGCCAGAACGGGCCAGATAACGACGGCACACGGAAATATTCCCACGCCTATTTTTATGCCCGTAGGTACATTGGGCAGTGTGAAAGCCATTCATCAGCATGAATTAATAGATCCCATTGCGGCAAAAATTATACTTGGAAATACCTATCATTTATATTTAAGACCGGGAACAGATATATTATCTGCGGCAGGTGGATTGCATAAATTCATGCATTGGGACGCCCCATTATTGACCGATAGTGGTGGATATCAGGTATATTCTTTAGCTTCTCAACGAAAAATAAAAGAAGAAGGTGTCATTTTCCAATCTCATATAGATGGCAGTACCCACGTGTTTACGCCAGAAAAAGTGATGGACATACAGCGAATCATTGGGGCAGATATTATCATGGCATTTGACGAATGTCCTCCTTACCCTTGTGATTATGATTATGCTAAAAAATCGATGGATTTAACCCATAGATGGCTAAAAAGGTGTTGCACCCGATTTGACGAAACAGAGGGTTTATATGGCTATCAACAAACGTTATTCCCCATTGTCCAAGGATCTACTTATGCCGACTTAAGAAAAGAGTCTGCGGAAACCATAAGAGATCTGGACCGCGCGGGAAATGCCATAGGCGGTCTTTCAGTGGGCGAACCAGCGGAAAAAATGTATGAAACTACCGCCAGCGTCTGTGAAATATTACCTATTGAAAAACCCAGGTATTTAATGGGAGTGGGCACGCCAGTGAATCTGCTGGAAGGTATTGCTTTAGGCATTGACATGTTTGACTGTGTTTTACCCAGCAGAAATGCCCGGCATGGTTTACTTTACACCTGGAACGGGGTGATAAACATAAATAATGCTAAATGGAAAGATAATTTTGACCCCATAGACCCGACCAGCAATGCAAAAACAAGTCAGATTTATACCAAGGCCTATTTGCGGCATTTATTTAAAGCCAATGAAATAACCGCCATGCAAATTGCTACCCTGCACAATTTAAGTTTTTACTTATCTTTAATGGCCGAAGCAAGAGTACAGATTGAAAAAGGAACATTCTCTACCTGGAAAAACAGCCTTATTCCATCCTTAGATTTTCGACTTTAGTAAAGTAATGTTATATGTCATTCAACCTGCTAGATCGATATATTTTTAAGAAATTTTTATCCACTTTTCTTTTTACCCTCCTCATCATTTTGATGATCTCGGTAATCATAGATTTTAGCGAAAAAATTCAGATATTTTTAGAGGAGCCAATCACCAGACGGGAAATACTCTTAGAATATTTCCCTAGTTTCATGCTCTTTATAAGTGGCATGTTATGGCCGCTTTTCACGCTCATTGCCGTTATATTTTTCACCTCCAGGTTGGCCGGAAATTCGGAAATAATGGCCATGTTAAGCGCGGGCATTCCCTTTAACCGATTACTCAGACCTTACCTGTACGCCGCGGGATTACTCACCCTCATACATTGGGTAGGTGGTCATTTTATACTTCCCTGGGGGCAGCAACATTTGATGAGAATCACCTATAAGTACATTGATAAAAACGAAGATAAGGGTAAGACAAGAGACGTTCACTTATTTATTGCCCCACAAACAAAAGTGTATATCGGATATTACAGAAAACCGGACAGTACCGCGCGCGATTTCAGAATTGAACAATACGAAGGACAACAATTAGTGAAGCTACTTAAGGCAAATAATGCTGCTTACCAGCTTAAAACGGGAAAATGGAGGCTCACGGAATATCAAATACGCCATTTTGATGACCTGAAGGAATCCTTTCAGTTTTCAAATACCGAGTTTATTGATACCACCTTAAATCTTTCTCCCGATGATTTCGTAGATTTTTCAGGACAGCAAAATATGATGACGTCCCCGGAATTACTTCGCTTTATTGCCCTTCAACGAGAACGGGGTGCGGGGAATATTAGAAAATATACCTTAGAATGGAACCGAAGAAATGCAGAACCATTCACCATTTTAATACTAACACTTATTGGGGTCAGCCTTGCCGCCAGAAAAGTACGCGGTGGTATTGGGCTTCACCTGGCTATGGGTATCGGCATTGGCGCAGTTTATATCCTTTTTTCAAAATTCGTTAAGGTATTTGCTATGGGCAATAATTTACCTGCCCTTCTGGCCGCCTGGATTCCCAATCTTATTTTCCTTACTATGGCTCTTATCGCTGTGCACAAAGCGCAGAAATAGCCTTTGTTTTTCTCTTTTAGTATGAAAAGAGAAATATTTTTAATCAACTTTCAATTTTTTTTGAATGAATAATAAAATAAATTTTGTTATTATATTACTAATAATCAACAGTTTATAAAAATACAACTCAATATTTTGGAATTATCCGAAAATTTGTTGTCCTATTTCTTGTATTTTGTTTAACTAATCCGTAGATTTGGTTCAACAAAAAGGTTATTTTGTTTAATCTCATTCAAAAACAATTTTATGTCTCAGCTAGAATTTTATAATCGTTTCCATCAAATGAGTTCAGTGTTAAATGCATTTGCTTATAATCTGACTAAAAACACGGAGGAATCAAAAGATTTATTTCAGGAGACTGCTTTCCGTGCCATGACTAACATAGATAAATTCCGTCCGGACACTAATCTAAAGGCATGGTTATTTACAATAATGAAAAATATTTTTATAAATAATTACCGTAAGAAAAGCAAGGCGAACACCATCATTGACGATACTGAGAATCTGTATTACATAAACACAGGTGGAGCGGCTATAAATAACGAAGCTGAATCAAACATGATTTTAGATGAACTTTCCGGGCTAATCGAATCCCTGGACGATAGTATTAAAGTTCCCTTCATGATGCATTACCAGGGCTTCAAATATCAGGAGATAGCCGATCAACTCGATTTACCTCTTGGTACGGTTAAGAGCAGAATTTTCTTTGCCAGAAAAGAACTTAAAGATAAATTAGGCAACAGATACAGCGATATTCATTTCTCTGCAGAGGCCTAAGTGCTACCTAAATTATTTCAGGAATTACTCAAGGAATGGCATCTTCAACTTGAAAGACCCCTTCCTTGGGTAAACGAGAAAGACCCATATAAAATATGGATATCTGAAATAATTCTTCAGCAAACCAGAGTTTTACAAGGTTTGCCATACTACACCAGATTTTTAGAAACCTTCCCCGATGTTTTTGTTTTAGCTGAGGCCTCAGAAGCTGAGGTACTCAAATGTTGGGAAGGACTTGGTTATTACAGCCGTGCAAGAAATCTGCATTGGAGCGCAAGGTACATCGTTAATGAACTTAACGGCGTTTTCCCTGAACGGTACGAAGAAATTATAAAACTTAAAGGAGTCGGCCCTTATGCTGCGGCTGCCATAGCCTCCTTCGCATTTTCGCTTCCCTGCGCTGTGTTAGACGGAAATGTGCATAGAGTAATTTCCCGTATTTTTTCTGTCACAGCAGACATCACTGCATCAAGGGGTAGAAAAATGATACAAGATATTGTGGATAAACTGCTGGACAAGGAAAATCCAGCTGGTTTTAATCAGGCTATCATGGATTTTGGTGCAACGGTTTGTTTACCGGCCTCCCCATTGTGTAACCAATGTGTTTTTGCCGATCATTGTACCTCCTATTTAACAGATACTCAGCGAGATTTCCCCTTTAAAAAAATCAAAAAACCCTTAAGAAACAGATATTTCCATTTGTTTCTTGTTAAGGCAGGAGAATATTTATTTTTGTCCCACAGAAAAGAAAAAGATATCTGGAGAGGATTATACACCTTACCATTCATCGAAACAAGGGACGAGCGCTGGGAATTTCCATTGGAGGGAATTCAGATTGGGGGACACACTTTCCTTGAAAATGAAGTACAAATGTTAAGCTATAAAGATCAGCAATTATTAACACATCAAAGAATCCATTTATTTTTCCATCAAGTAACTTTAGCGGGGATGGAAGAAGAATTAGCAGGAGATAATCTTGAAATAGTGCCTTTAACGAACCTAAACGATTTTGCCTTTCCAAAATTTCTACGTCAGTTTATAGTTAATAATACAGCATTATTTGAATATAAATAATTGTATATTAATATTTTAAGTTTAGTTAAACAGATAAAACACGTTTTAAACAGGTCGAAAAATTATATTTAATGTCCGATGCAAATTAAAAAAAGAGACCTACATTGTGTCTATTAACCATCACAATCAAATGTTATGAACAGAGTAACGCTTATTGGAAATTTAGGTAAAGATCCAGAACAACGAACCTTAGACAATGGAAGCAACCGGGTAAATTTCTCTATTGCCACCAGTGAAAAGTACCAGGACAAGGAAGGAAACTGGCAGGAAACCACAGAATGGCATGACATTGTTTTATGGCGCAACCAGGCGGATAATGCGGTGAAGTATTTAAAGAAAGGAAGCACTATATTCCTGGAAGGAAAGCTTACACACAGAACCTGGCAAGATGCAGAAAACAAAACCCGAAAAACGACAGAAGTAGTGGGTACTATGTTTAAGGTTTTGGAGAGAAGAAGTCCAGGTAGCGACATTCAGGCACCTGCCAGTTCAGCCGCAGCGGTCCCTCAAAAGTCGTCGGAAAATGTAACTGAGGAAGGGGAGAATTTACCTTTTTAAGATTAACATTGACTTACGGTTATTTTTTTGGGAATAATAGCGAAAAAACTAAGGAAAATTTAATTAATTTTACGAGTTAATAATATTTCCGAATAAATACCATTCATTTTGGATACCGAGCCTCCTTCTGGGGATAGTCCCTATTGTAAACATTGGCCGCTAAGCGGCTTGACTGCGCAAAACAACCTTCACAAAAAGGTCTTTTTCCCTGTTTTTTTAGTTATTGATGCTCCTTCCATTTTCATTGGCATTGTATTCATTTTTGTTATCATTGTGCTTGCGCTAATGTTCATCAGGCAGTTTCTGGGCTTAAAAGTTGAAATAAAACAGATTAAACAGGTCTCTACCGTAAGTAATGATCCAGAAAATGAGGGTCGTTCATCTCACCATTTAAAGATAAGAAAGGAAATGGTGGCTAAAATTGATAAGCTTGGAGAAGTTCAGGTTCGTCAAATTATGCAAGCCAGAGTCAGTATTATTTCTGTCAGCACATCGACTGATTATCAACAACTCCTGGAGATTATTCGCGAATCAGGTTATTCCCGGATTCCCGTGTATGAAAACGATCTGGACAGCGTCACTGGTTTATTACATGTTAAGGATTTGATAGGATTAGAGCATGAAAAAAACGAAGACTACGCATGGCAAAAACTTATCAGAACCCCTGTCTTATATGTACCCGAGGCAAAAAAAATAGATCAGGTTCTTGGCGCGTTCCAATCAAAGAGACAACATCTGGCCATTGTGGTAGATGAATATGGTGGTACAGCTGGCTTAATAACGATGGAAGATGTTCTGGAAGAAATTTTTGGTGAAATTCAGGATGAATTTGATGATGAACCAGACATTGTGTACCAAATAATGGAAGATGGAAGTTATATGTTTGAAGGAAAAACGCTCATTCAGGATTTCTGTAGTATAATGAAAATTGAATCTAATCATTTTGATGATTTAAACAGCGAAGCGGACTCTATTGCGGGACTTATTTTGTCACAATATGGAGAATTGCCAGCAAAGAACATTCATTTGGAAATCATGGGATTTAATTTTGAAATCACGGCTGCATCGAGCAGACGAATTGAACAGATGCGTGTCCGGAAGTTAATTTGAGCTAAATAAAACCATTTTCATTACTTCGCCATGTATAAAAAACCATGTTTATTGTCTTTTTTATTGATAAGTTTTCTTTTCAGTTGCGAGAGCTCCGATATCCTCTCACCTAAACAAAGAGGATACCCACGCGTTGAATTTCCATCAGGTAAATTAGTGGATTATAAACAGGCGAATATTCCCATACACTTTCAATATCCTGATTATTATGTAGTAACCAGGGATTCGTCCTTAACAGGAGAATCAACAAATAAGGATAATTGGTTTAACCTGCAATTACCCTCATTTAATGGAAGTGTACACTTTAGTTATTATCCTGTTACGAGAGAGAATCGATTGGATAAATTGGTAAATGATGCTTTTAAAATGGCTCATTTTCACAACAAAAAGGCAAATTACATTGACGAGGTGCAGCTAAATATATCGCCCGATGTAACAGGCATAGAATTTCACATTAAAGGGCCCGCGGCTACGCCTTATCAATTTTATCTTACGGACAATAAAAAACATTTTGTTAGGGGTGTTTTTTATGTAAAATCAAAAATTGATATTGATTCCCTGGCACCGATTCATGATTTTATGATTAAAGATATTCAAAAAATAATCGACCAATTTTCGTGGACGGAATAAAATCGATTATTATTTTACAATACTTTTTAAACATTCATTTCTTAATCTTAAAATTAACTATTACATGTGGAAATTAGTTTTTTCTTTAAGTCTGCTGATTTTTACTTCCGCACTATCAGCACAAAAATCAAGTCCGTTAGGCATTTGGAAAACCATAGATGATGGGACAAAAGAGGCTAAATCTTATATGGAGCTTTATGAAAAAAATGGAAAGGTTTATGGTAAAGTAACAAAATTGTTATTAAAACCAGCGGATACCGTTTGTGAAAAGTGTAAAGGAGAAAAGGCGAATAAACCGTTGGTTGGTATGATCCTTATTGATGGGTTAGTAAAATCGGGCGAAGAATGGAAGGGAGCTAATATTTTAGATCCTGTAACAGGGAACTACTACGATTGCACCATTTGGTTATCCGAGACCACTGACGATGAATTAAAAGTAAAGGGGAAACATTGGACAGGGCTTTCTCGCACGCAAACATGGTACCGCGTAAAAAGTTAATGTAAACAGCTGCGCCGGACCATTGGTATTAAGGGCAATATTAGTATAAAGGAAACCGTTTTTATTTTGATATTACCTTTAATACCAAGTTATATGCAAAGAAGCATTACCAAAAACCAACTTCTTCAGTTTATCTACAGCGAATCGAGCGAAACCGATGCTATCCGGATAACGGAAGCGCTTCACGTAGATAGTTATCTTAATGATACCTACAAAGAACTGAAGACAGCCATTCAACGCTTGCCCAGGCTCAGAAAAAACCCAGCTAACAAAACGCTACAAAGTATCCTTTCCTATAGCCGCAAAGAAAAAATTAGAGATACTGCGCTCTGATTTTTTCAATATACTGTCTTTAACCTACATATTCAAACATTTTTTTTAAAAAGTAGTCCGTTTTAACTGCTTTTACAAACAATTTATTTACTTTTGTCATAAGGGTTTGTCCTTCTTGACATAAAACACTTTAATAAATGGCACAACAGGAAAAAGAGGCAAAATTAAAAGCGCTCCAGTTAACCGTCGATAAATTGGAAAAAACCTATGGTAAGGGTACTATCATGCGGCTTGGTGACAAACAAGTTGTTCAAGTTGATGTAATTCAGACGGGATCACTAGGTTTAGATATAGCACTAGGTATAAATGGATTTCCTAAGGGAAGAATTATTGAGATTTACGGGCCTGAATCTTCTGGAAAGACGACGCTGGCTATTCATGCTATTGCCGAGTCACAAAAACAAGGTGGTATTGCTGCGTTTATTGATGCAGAGCACGCGTTTGACAGAGGTTATGCACAAAATCTGGGCGTTGATACTGAAAATTTATTAATTTCTCAGCCAGATAACGGAGAACAAGCGCTCGAGATTGCTGAAAACCTAATTCGTTCTGGTGCTATCGATATTATAGTCATAGATTCAGTAGCTGCCTTAGTACCGAGAGCTGAGATTGAAGGCGAAATGGGTGATTCCAAAATGGGTCTTCAAGCAAGACTTATGTCACAGGCCATGCGTAAGCTAACTGCCGCCATAGGTAAAACCCAATGCTGCTGTATTTTTATAAATCAGCTGAGGGAAAAAATTGGCGTTATGTTCGGTAACCCGGAAACAACAACAGGTGGAAATGCGCTTAAATTTTATGCCTCCATCCGTTTGGATATTCGTAAATCAGGTGCAGCCATAAAAGATAAAGATGGAAATCTGGTTGGAAATCAGGTTAAAGTCAAAATTGTTAAAAATAAAATGGCGCCTCCTTTCCGGGTGGCTTCATTTGATATTACTTTTGGGGAAGGTATCTCTAAAAATGGAGAAATTGTTGACCTTGGTGCAGAACACGACATTATTCAGAAAAGTGGTAGCTGGTACAGTTATAATGGTGCTAAAATAGCGCAGGGCAGAGAAGGCGCAAAGCAATTTTTAGATGATAATCCAGAAGTTGCTCATGAGCTGGAGTTGAAAATTAAAGAAAAATTTAAAAGTTTGGAAGTCAGTAAATCAAAAACGGCTGCAGTCATTGATGATGAGGATGTTTTTGACGGTGCTGATGTATGATAAAATCATAATCAAGCTTTTATTTTTAAGATTATCATATATTTTTAAGGGGATTCGACCTTCGAGTCCCCTTAACTTTGTTAACAAATTGTTTTATGTCTCAAAAGAAATCTTCCGAGTCCATTCTAGAAGTTCATTTTCATGGCATTGCCGATAAAGGACAATGTGTTGGAAAATCCTTAACAGGTGAAACCGTTTTTGCCGTTGGTCCCGTTCCAGGTGATAAAGCGCTGATTAAAGTTTTTAGAAAAAGAAAGGGGTTTTATAAAGGGCAGGTTATGTCTTATTTAAGCCTCAGCGCCAACAGAGTTGAACCCGTTTGTTCCCATTTTGCCCAGTGTGGTGGGTGTAAATGGCAGCATCTCAACTACGACACCCAGTTGGAACAAAAAGAAAAGGTTGTTAAAGACGCTATTTCCAGAATCGGCAAACTTAGCGTTGATCTTTGGCATCCCATTTTTAAAGCAGATCCCATTTACTTTTATAGAAACAAAATGGAATTCACCTTCAGCAACAGACGGTGGCTTACCGATGCAGAAATGGCTATGGGAGAAGATAAATTTTCCCCCGTTCTTGGATTTCACCCCCCCGGTGCATTCGATAAAGTTATTGACATACAACACTGTAGCTTACAGCAAGAACCGGCAAACCATATTCGCAATACCGTTCGTACGATAGCTTATTCACAGGACTTATCTTTTTATGACCCTAGAAATCACGAAGGCTTTTTGAGAACCCTGTTATTAAGAGTGACCACCTTGGGAGAAATAATGGTGGTCATAGCCTTTGGTGAAGACGATGCAAAAAAAATATCCTTGTTTTTACATGAGGTTAAAACAGCTTTGCCAGAAATAACTTCTTTGTTTTATTGCGTAAATACTAAAATGAACGACAGTCTCTATGATTTGGAAATGCATCATTTAGCAGGAAAAACATCCATTCACGAGAGACTTGGCCATGTGACTTACAAAATCGGTCCAAAATCATTTTTCCAAACCAATACAAGACAAGCAGTCAATCTTTACAATATAGTTAAAGATTTCGCTAATCTAACGGGTACAGAAATTGTATATGATCTTTATACCGGACTGGGAAGTATTGCGCTTTATCTGGCAGCCAACGCAAAACATATTATTGGTATCGAAGAAATCGCCGCTGCTATTGAAGATGCTAAAGTAAATGCCAAAGATAATAACATTGAAAATGTTGATTTTATCGCCGGAGATGTTCGCTTTCTTTTTCATTCAGAACTTATTCAGCAGTTTGGAAAACCCGATCTGATTATAACAGACCCTCCCCGGGCAGGTATGCATCCCGACGTAGTAGCCGTTTTGTTAGCTGTAGCAGCGCCAAAAATAGTGTATGTTAGTTGCGATCCGGCAACCCATGCAAGAGATTTAAATATTCTTTCAGAAAAATACCATATTTTGCAAATGCAAGCCGTTGATATGTTCCCTCACACGCATCATATCGAAAATGTTGCCCTTTTATCGCTGAAATAATCCTTAATTAACCCATGGAGCTGGAAGAAAAATACCAACAATTAAAAAATGATTTAATCCCTTTTTCATCTGTGATGAATAAGGCCTCCGAAACTTTACTGGATGAGGGTATTTCAAAATATCCGATTTTTATTGTTTCCCAGTTAGATATTGAACTTGGGATTCCTCTGGTACAAAGAAACCCGTCAAATAATAAATGGTCCCTTAATATATCTACCCTGGAAGAATTAGCCACTAAGAAAATAATTCAAATGGAGAGAGTGGATCATTTTAGAAGTGTTTTTAAAGATCCTGATTTCTTTTTTTGTCTGTTCACTCTGAGTGATCTTGGCGCTCAATTTATTTTTTTACCCAGGGATTAATTCTAACCTAGTTTTATTATGAAAAAAATAGTTATTTTGGAAAGCGAAGAAATCCTTTTATCCGCTATTGAATTCAGGCTTAAAAAACAAGGTTACCAGGTCTTATATTGCCCTAAGTTATCTGATATTTTACATTTTATTTCTGTCGAAAAGCCAAATATGCTTATTGTTGATTTGGATATGAAAAAGAAAACAGGTTTGGCCATTATTGAAAAATTAAGAAAAGAATATACCTCTCCTTTAGGCATACTATTAGTAGCAGATCCTGAGGAGGAGGAAAGTATTATGGCAGCTTTTGACCTGAATGTTGATGATTTCCTTCCGAAACCCTTTAAACCAGCGGAACTTATTTTAAGAGCCAGAAGAATAATGAATAATAACTTAATTAATTTAACATGAAAGGAATCATTTTAGCAGGTGGATTAGGTACTCGTCTATATCCCTTAACCCTTGCCGTAAGTAAACAATTAATGCCAGTTTACGACAAACCCATGATTTATTATCCGCTGTCAACTTTAATGTCAGCTGGAATAAAAGATATTTTAATCATTTCAACCCCTGAGGACCTTCCCAATTTTGAAAAATTATTAGGAGACGGATCACAGATTGGTTGTCATTTTTCTTACGTCCCTCAGTTTGAACCTAACGGATTGGCACAGGCGTTCGTCTTGGGAGAATCTTTTATTAATGGTGATTCTGCCGCGTTAATTCTTGGAGATAATATTTTTTACGGAAATGGCTTGAACGAAATTATGCAAGCTGCAAATAATCCTACCGGGGGAAAAGTATTTGCCTATGCCGTAGCTGATCCGGAAAGGTATGGGGTAGTTTCATTTGACGAGCATTTCCGGGCTATTTCTATTGAGGAAAAACCTGAAAATCCAAAATCAAATTTTGCCGTTCCCGGCTTATATTTTTACGATAATCAAATTGTAGATATTGCAAAAAATCTACAACCTAGTCCAAGAGGGGAATACGAAATCACCGATGTTAATCGACATTATTTAGCTATGGGACAATTGTCTGTTAGCGTATTGGGAAGAGGTATTGCCTGGCTGGACACGGGCACCCACCAGTCTTTAATGCAAGCTGGACAGTTTATTCAGGTGATTGAAGAAAGACAGGGCTTAAAAATTGGCTGTATAGAAGAGGTGGCCTGGCAAATGGGATTCATAGATGATGAACAATTAGAAAAACTTGGAAACCTTTACATAAAGAGTGGCTACGGACTGTACCTTTTATCCCTGTTGAAAAAGAAGGTCTTCTAACAACTAAGTCGTACAAAGATGGCGGGCCTATGGCCCTGTGAGTTTATACGAAAGAATACATCGTCGCATAAACAGTAGGTTTAAAACGAAGACGTTCACTGTAATCCTCAAAATCCTGTAAATCCTGATTCAGAACCGAGCGTTAGGGGTGAATTTCAACCTGTAAAACCTATCGTAAAATATCTATTATCCATCGGGAATAATCTTTAAAACGAATCCATTTTTTATCCTCTCCCATCACATTGGCTTATTTAGCTTTAATTATTTTTTGGAGGCAGAGTCAATCTTAAATCTAAGACCAGTATAGGCCATTCCACCAAAAACAGGACCCCAGACCATGGAGCCATCGAACCATTCGCTGAAAGGGTCGTCGGCACTAATGATAGGATAATCTTGTTTATAATTAAGTAAATTTTCAACCCCAAGATACAGTTCTAATTTTTTTCCAATAGATTTACTTACCTGAGCATTTACAATAAAAAAATCTGGCGATTCATCTATGGCGAAAACTGCTGCCGGATTACCACTTAAGTCTGGAATTCTTTTCTGACCTTGCCATTGAATCGTTGCGTCCAATTTCCAACCACTCGAAGCAGTTTCGACGGCAAAATTCGCAAATGCCTTATGTTTAGACACAAAAGGACGCTGAAGTAAGTCTAATTGGTAGGTTGTTTTGACATCATTAAAACGATAGGCTAATCGAACGTCTAGCCAGGGAAAAAAGGTTATGTCCACTTGCGATTGAAAGCTGGTAGCATAAGAATTTCCCGACAGATTATAGAATAAGACTTTTTGAGGATTGGCATCGTAATCTACCACTATCTGGTTAACAAATCGGGTATGAAAAAGCTCTATATTTAAGATGGTAGGTTTATTAAACAGTTGCCATTCCTGAGAGAAACTAATGCCAGAATTCCAGGCTACCTCCGCGTTCAGACCATAAGGAATATTTGGCTGAGGATTTACAATCTGATAACTACGGGAAGAAGCCATAGCACCTATATTTTCAGCAAAAACAGAGGGCGTCCTTTGACCTCTGCCTGAAACCAATCTAAAAGCTGTTTTCTCATTGGGAGAAAAACGAAAATGTAAGCGCGGGGTAACAAAGAACCCGTATTGATTATGGTCATCTGCTCTTAGTCCTGCGACAAGGGAAACCTTATTTAAATAATTGTAGGTATATTCAGAAAAAACGCCTGGAACAGATTCATTTCTGAGGAAGTTTGATTCGCCCATGGTTTCATCAAAGCGATCATACTGATAGCTCAAACCACTTTTAAAAACATGGTCTGTACTTCCAAGAATAGATTGGTAGAGTAAATTCGCATAAAAAGATTGTTGAAAAGCGTCATATTTTCTTTTTCCAAAAAAACCCGTTTGATCGTGATTTAAAGCTGAAAGTTGTAAACCGACACTTGTTTTTGGTTTATCGGGGAATAAATAGCCCATTTTATACCAACCTTCCACCCTACGGGTATCCATACTGGCTAACCAGGGATTATACACGCCTGTTCCAGGATGGACGTGATTTTCACCCGATAACTGCCCGCTATTATTTTGAATAAAAGTACCTTTAAGGCCCCATTGACCTTGTATTCCATTGGAGGTATTAAATTTCCAGCGATTAGCCACTATAAATTGATCACCGATGGGGCCGTCCATAAAATGATCCTCATTTCTGTCCATTTGATCCCTCTGCCTTTTTGCATGCAAGAGCAAACCTGTGTGTAAGTTTTCATTCAGCGAATGAGCGAGGTTTAAATTAGCCTCAAAACGATTCATTTCATTGGCATAAAAGTTAAAATATAGTTTTTCACTATTTTCAGGTTTTTTTAATTCCACGTTTATTTGACCTGAAATACTTTCAAAACCGTTAGCTACAGACCCAATGCCAGGACTTAACTGAATACCCTCCACCCAGGTTCCTGGCAAGAAAGTCAGGCCATAAATAGCGGAAAGGCCACGGATATCGGGAATATTTTCTCTGGTAATCAACATATTAGCCCCGGAAAGCCCTAACATTTCAATTTGTCTTGTTCCGGTAACGGCGTCTGTAAAAGAAACATCTATGGAAGGGGTAGTTTCAAAACTTTCCGATAAGTTGCAACAAGCTGCCTTGGCCAATTCCGCTTCCCCCAGGAGTTGAACTTTTCCCGGGGTTAAAAAAGAATAAGATGTCGCCTTTTTCTTATAACTAATTTCAATGGCCTGCAATTCATATCCCCCACCGAGCGTAATATTTATCTCCCTTTGACCTCTCATATCTACAGAATCTGAGGATTCGCCTACGTAGGAAAAAACCAAAAGAGAAGTTGTACCGGCACGAGGAATGGTAAATTCACCATTTTCATTGGTAAATTCACCCAGATTGGTACCTTCCCAATAAACGGATGCACCCACGGCTGGTATTATATTACCCTCTCCTTTCAGATAAACGGTACCTGAAACCGATGCTGAAGCATCTAATTTTTCAAGATGATCTGCTCTTAACTGGGGATCCCGATAATGGCAACATTCGTGTAAACTTTCATACACCAGGGAATCTGCCTTGTATTTTTCTGTATCATGCCCAATGCCAGCAATGGCCATTTGCAATGCATTGTTATTGAAAGCGGCAGATGAAGGCACAACCGATAAAATATTATTGTACACATTATAATTGACTGCACCTACGCCTTCTACCTTTATAGCCTCCTTTTCAATTCTATTTTTGCACATGCCACATAGGCCATCCACCCAAATAAAAACCGTGTCCTTTTGAGCGATAGCAGCTGCATTTGACAAAAAGAGGATAAGTATAAAGTAATAATATCGCATTTGAATAAAATTTAAGGTAATATAAAAACCGACAATGTTAGCATAAAGGTCTATATAAAATGAAAATAAATGTTAAAGACCTGTTAATCATAGCTTATGGGCAAGTCCAGTTCCATTCCGAGATAGTGGCACCGCTGCCACTAAAAGAGAAATGCCACCACTCTGTCCTGATAGGCTTAAATCCGTATTTCATGAGCGTAGTATGCAATATTTTCCTATTTTTAGAAGCTACTACTGACAGTCCCTGGTAATCCATATAGGCTTCTTTACCAAAAAAATCATAAGGTGTTCCCATGTCCAGCTCCTTTTTTGATTTAATTTCCTGAAGTGAAATATCTATTGCAGCGCCTCTATTATGCATTGAACCCTTAGCTGGCGGTGTAACATACCTGGCATCGGGTACTTTTGCCCATAACTTTCGTTGTATAGAAAGAGGCCGGTAGCAATCAAACAGAATGATTTTATATCCTTGTTTTTTAAAATCATCTGCTGCACGTTGCAAAGCTTTGGCTACGGTTGGGTGAAGGAAACAACGCCCACAATCGTAAAGCCTGGTATTTGTAAAATTATCGGATGTTGCGTAGCGGATGTCCAGCACCACCTCATTTTTATCTTCCGTCAATTCAACGAATGGCAAAACTTGACCTAATATCAGATTTTGAATAAAAAAGGCTGAAAAAAGAAATAAAATGCGCATATTTATAGGAATTGCGACAACTAAGGTACAAAATTAACCATTAAATGAACCCAACAAGATTTGGAATAGCCTCGCTTCCTAATAAAATAGACCTGTATTACGAAACTTTTGGAAACGAAGCGAATCCACCCATTTTATTAATTATGGGTTTAGACACCCAATGTCTTGCATTCACTGAAGAATTCATTCAACCTTTATTGGATAATGACTTTTATTGTATTCGGTTTGACAACCGGGATATAGGAAAATCTACCTGGTTGAATGACACATGGCATAGAAAAAGCCCTTATACCTTAGAAGATATGGCACAGGATTCCATTTTTCTACTTGATTATTTAAATCTTCAAAAAGTTCATCTTATTGGCGTTTCCATGGGGGGAATGATTGCGCAACGACTGTCCATATCATTTTCCGAGAGAATTTTATCGATATGTTCTATCATGTCATCGGCCTTTATGTATGATGTAAGCTTAACAAAAAAATGGCAAGAAAAATTATATTTCCCTCTTTTACCTTTTCTATTTAGACATTTCCATATAAATCATCCTGTACTTCATCCTCAAATTACCGTCAAATTTTACATGAAAATGTATCGATATTTAAATGGAACTAAATTTCGATACGACGAAGAAGAACTTAGAAAAATAGTAACTGAGGGCATTGACATCCGAAAAGGACAAAATCCCAAAGCAAGGTATCAACAATTTTGTGCTATCATTGCCTCTGGTTCTAGGATTCAAGAAATCCCCAAAATTAATATACCCTTTTTGGTTATACATGGCAGTTCTGATCCCATTGTTCCTGTAAACCATGCGTATAAGTTAGCCTCTTTGAATAAAGCAGCAAAATTAATCATTGTGGATTGGATGGGCCATACTATGCCCAAAGAGACATACGCTCACTTTTACCCCCAATTATTGGATCATTTAAGCATAAACTAACTCCGCAGTAGCCACCTCCTGGCTTTTATCCCAAGCCAGATTTCTGCATAAGACAATGATTTGCTGCACAGGCATTTGATATAGAAACAAGCTATTTTGTAAAATGCGTTTCAAAAAAATAGATTTTTCATCTAATTGAGCAATTGCCTCTGCTAGTTTTCCCTTTATGATATGATTTATAGCGAGGTAATCATTTTTAAAAGCTACACCAAAATCTAATGTTCTAACGCACAAGGAAAGATCCTGATTAATGTGTGCGTGAACTCCTAATAAAAGATAAACAAAACGAGGCAGGTTATTTCTGTCACATTGATTAAACATAAATTGCCAGGCAGAAGAAACAGATTCTCCTTTGAAATTATGGTCTAAGGCATCAAAATAGAACTTAGCAAAGGACAGAACAAAAGTGGACATATTGTCATCATTTTCAAAAAACCCTGTGCCTAATTTACTAAATACCGATGTTGTAATTAGGAAATAAGTATCATGAAAGGGAATTAAATTTGGTTGCTTATTTTTCAGCAATTGAACCTTAACCCTATCGAAATGTAAAATCAATGATTGAATATCGCGCAAATTTTCTGATGAGAATGAAAAAGTATCCATTGTTTGTCTTTTTCATATATATGTAACGAACATCTACATTCGTTCCAACGACAAAGAAATATCCCTTTTTTGTTAATAAAAACGTTAATTTTTTCTTAAAAAATTTGTTTTACCTCAAAAAAACAAATTTAATTTTTCTGAAATTAACAATTTTTATAATCTGTAAGGTCAATGAAATAGAGAGTTACAGACTGTTTAACCTTCAAAAGCATTAATTTTAAAGGGTTTTTGAATTGTTAATGTTATTGTCAATCTTTAAAAACACTGGAATTGTTCGTGTAAAGGGCTTAAATTTGCAGCATATTCCATGAACACACAAAAGGAGTTTAGGCTCCAAGTGGCGAGACAGCAGATAAAATTTTTATTTATCGTTGTTTTGTCCGATTTAGTCCTATGAAAAACAAAACAAAAAATGCAATAACCAGCATGCTGATGCTATTTGTTATTGCATTAATCAACCCACTCAAATCCGCGGACATCTCTGAACCGTGGTCGTCAACTACCCATAAAATGGTTAGTGACAGATTAGCCTCGTTAAAATTGCCTATGCAATTTGAGGTAAATGATGACTTACTAAGTAGAATTCAGAATTACACTATTCTGGGAAGAAAGGAGACGGAAGCAATGCTTGGCAGATCAGCGTTGTACCACGCTATTTTTGATGCACAATTACAAAAAGAAGGTTTACCTGAAATATTACGCTACCTTCCTGTTATAGAATCAGGCATGAATGCTGGTGTTTCATCTGGCGCTGGTGCAGCTGGTTTATGGCAATTAATGCCGCACACTGCCCGCAATTATGGGCTTACTGTAAATCCTTTATTGGATGAGCGTATGGATGTTTATAAATCTACCACCGCTGCGGTAAAGATGTTGTCAGCGTTATACGATCAATTTGGAGATTGGGGATTAGTACTAATTGCTTATAATAGTGGACCGTCAAAAGTACTTTCTGCTGTTAAATTAGCGGGATCTAAAGAGTACGGTAAATTAAGTAAATATCTACCGAGAGAAACCCAAGTGTATGTACCTGCTTTTATTGCTGCAGCTTACGTTTCTAAATTTTACGCTCAGCACAATCTTATTCCAAAATCTCCTGTGATGGCTAAGGAGGGATTTCGTTCAGTAAGAGTACATCAACAGATGTCATTTGACCAGATAGCGAAAGCTACACAATTATCTGTTGGAGCAATTTCAAAATTGAACCCTTCCTTTAAACAACACCAAATACCTCGATCTGAACTTGGTCATTTGATTATTTTGCCAGCTGAGGGAATAAGCCAACTGCGCAAAATAATGGTAGAAAAAATTGAAAATCAAAAGGATCTATTTCAAACCACTTATGTGATTAGCAAAGATGAGACCTTAGAAAGTATTGCCAATTTATTTAAAGTGAAAGTAGAAGATTTAAAGAAGTGGAATACCCTTCAGAACAATGAATTGGCAATTAATCAGGAATTACAACTATTCCTTTCTAAGAAATCTCTTATAAATAAAGTGTAACACTAAAGATAATTACCAATGAATCAGTTCACTGTTTGGTAATAATTCTTTCAGAAGATAGTTAAAACTTAGCGTAGAACCAGTAGCCCAAACAGTATGTTTTGGGCTACTTTCTTTTAGAGCGGTATCGACACACAACAAATTACGTTCGGCTAATTGCCTGTAAACCTGTTTAGCGATAGCTGGCGCCGGATTTACGAGTTGCACGGAATCGCCCATTATAATGGCAATAAGGGGAATAACGATAGGATAATGGGTACAGCCCAAAACTATGTGATCCACCTGAGCATCCACCATAGGTTTAAGAATGGTTTCCAGCAACAAAATAGTTTCCGGATCATTCCATTTTCCTGCTTCAATGTTATCAACCAATCCGAGGCAAGGATTCTCCAATATTTGAATACCTTGACCAAATTTATCTTTAAGATGACTGTACCTATCACTTTTCAAAGTGCCCAGCGTAGCTAACACCCCAATAGCACCGGTTTTAGATTGCTCAATGGCAGGCTTTACGGCGGGTTCCATAGCGATAACTGGAATGTCACGATAAGTATTTCTAACAGCTTCCAAAGCATAAGCAGAAGCTGTATTACAAGCAATAACGATAGCTTTACAATCTTTATCCAGCAGGAATTTAGTCATTTCCAAACTGAATTTTTCAATATCGTCCTTTGATTTATTTCCATAAGGAATACGAGCGGTATCACCGATATAGAAAATAGTTTCGTCAGGTAACAACAAAGAAATGGCGTTGGCGACTGTCAAGCCCCCAACGCCAGAATCAAAAATACCTATAGGACGGCACGAAGCCATAAAAAGTATTAAAATTTATTAATTAGCTGCTGTTAATTTAGCTTTAACGAGCGCACTGACATCACCTGCGGGATCAGAAAATAAAAGAATAGACTGATCAAAAATATAAGCGTAACCATTTTCCTGAGCTACAACCTTTAAAGCAGCCGTTAGCTTGTCATAAATAGGTTTAAGGAGCGTATTTCTTTTTTCCTGCAGGGTATTCATCATCTCCTGTTGAAATTTGTTTAAATCTTCCTCGCGAACCTGTAATTTTTTTCCTTCTTCCTCTTGCATTTTAGGAGACAATTCGCCGCTATCAACTTTCTTTTGCATAACCTGATAATCAGCTTGTAGTGTTTCCAGCATGGTTTGACCCTTTTTCTGCAACTGTTTTTGCAAAGCTTCAAGTTCAGCTTCAGACTGTTTAACTTCGGGTAACTCTGCAAGAATTGCCTGAGAATTTAAATATCCAAATTTTTGAGCACTTAAAGTATTTCCGCCCATAACACCCATAAGGACTACAGCGGCTAATAAAATGATGTTTCTCATAAAGTATTTAATTTTAATGCGCTTTTTAAAATGATGTGGCGCGAATGTAAGAAAAAAGTGACTATTTTCTGCAAAAAAACCGTTATTTCCCTAAAATACGTCTAATATCCTCTGTTTTATCAAATGCTGGCGTTGAAAAGATAATTCCAGACGCGCTCGCTTTGTCAAAAATAAAATCGAACCCTCTCTCCGTTGCATAAGTTTCAATGACGGCATAGACCCTGTCCTGGATTGGACGGACGAGTTCTTGCCTTCGTTTAAACAGTTGACCATCAGGACCAAACCTTGAATTTTGTAAATCTCTCACTTCTTTTTCTCTCGTCATGATCTCGTCCTCTCTCGATTTTCTTTGATCATCACTTAATAAAACTTGTTCCGACTGATACCTGTTATAAATTGCCTTAATTTTGTCGTATTCCTGGGCAATTTCTTGTTTCCAGCGCGCGCTCATTTCATCTAATTCAAGTTGTGCGGCTTTATAGTCACCTAAATTTTCCAGTATTTTACTCATATCAACACAAGCTACACGTTGTGCGTGAGTAAAAACGGCAAAGAAAAGAAAGAACAAAGTGGCTATCATCCCTTTTTGGACGAAACCATTAGCTAGCCGAAGGGTCGTTCTCATGTTATACATTTAGTTGTTCAATTAATTCAATTATAACGCTAATATAAGGTACATTTATTCTAAAGATGTAATGAATTTAGTATAAGGTTGTATTTATTCCACTACAAACCTTATATTTATCTTAAAAAAACATGCTTCGTACTTCCGCAAGCTTTATATCTTGGCTAACCCACCCTTTATTAGCCATCACTTATATTTATATATTGTTGCTTTTTATTAATCCTTTTGACTTTGGATTCACCAAATGGTCAGATCCTGGGGCGGTTATTCTATTTATAAGAATATTTTTAACTACTTTCTTTATCCCCGCTTTTGCTGTTTTAATGCTAACCTTTATAGGCCTGGCAAAATCTATTGAACTGCCTGAGAAAGAAGACAGAATTGCACCTTATATAATAACGGGTATCTTCTACCTTTGGATGTTTAGAAATTTATTAGATAATCCAGACATACCCCCTTCCTTTAGCAGAGCTATTTTAGGTGCATCTATTGGTTTATTCCTTGCATTTTTCATCAATATTTTTGATAAAATCAGTGCGCATACTGTGGGCATTGGCGGTATTTTAGGTTTTATTCTGGTTTTTCTTTTTCAACACAAAGAAGCCGAACTATTATTACAAGGACGGAATGACGCTATTTATTTGATACCCCTTCCGTTGATTTTTTTATTTTTTGTGCTCATTGCTGGTCTCGTTGGCAGCAGTCGGTTATATTTGAAAGCGCACCAACCCATGCAGGTTTACGGAGGCTTTATTATTGGTATTATCGCTCAATTTATTGCCTTACGCTTTGTTCCTTAATTTCATTTTTAACCTGATGTTTATTGGTTTCCGAATATTGCTTTTAATCATGTTGACTGGATGGATAAATCCGCCAGTTTCGCCGATAAAAGGTAATCCAACGAAAGCTTTTCAAGACTATTTTACAGGGGTCAATCATTTCAAAGAAGGCAACATTCCCCTGGCTAATCAGTATTTTCATTCAGCTCACGCTAATATTCCCACCAATTTTTCATTCTGTTTATCGTATTCTCTGACGCAGGGAAAATTAAACAGATTAAAAGAAGCGGAAGAGCTATTGCGACAATCCAATGCATTAATCAAAGGAAATGAATCTGACGTTCAAGAGAAAAAAGCATTAATCAGTTTTTTCAAAGGAATGATTCAGATTTACAATACCCGTTTTGATGAGGCGCAGATATCCCTTAAAACGGCGCAAAAAAATTTTGAATCAATGGGTGAGAAAACGATGGTGAGTATCATACATAATGCTATCGGCTTTTCGATATTTGCCAATCAGGGGATGAATCTTGATAAATCCAATGAAAAGAAATTACATGGGCACATCTACCCTGTCAGTTTGTTCAGGTCTGCCTCTTATTTTCAAAAATCATTATTTGCTGATCCGTCTAATATATATGCGCAACACAACTTTAACCTGTTAAATGACACCTTGTGTTTAGATTTTTCGGCTCCAATCGTTAAAAAACCAATATTAAATGTAGATCAAATATCAGCTGACTGGGAAGCCGCGCTATTAAATAAATTAGCTATTCATCCGAACGACGAAGTAGTTTTTTTATTAGATATTTCCGGGTCAATGATAACTGAAAAAGTGACTTGCAGCGGTTTAGACCGATTCCGGACGGCACAATGGCTCACTAACCGGATTTTAGGTATTTTAAATACGGACAAGCAGGTTGGTATTGGCAGTATTGGAGGCGACTGCCATACACCACAAACTGTCTGGAAAAAGGTGGGAACAACCTCAATAAAAGATATTCAAAACACCATTTCCAGTATTTTACCAGAAGGGAGTACGCCATTAGCTAAAATGCTGGCTCTTTCACCCGATTTATTTTCCACGCATTCAAACTCACGTAAGTCATTGATTGTTATTAGTGACGGAGCTAATACCTGTCCGCATCCTCAGCAAGATATATGCACATCGGCGAAAGTTCTGGCTGATAAAAACATCAACGTTCACGTGCTTTCTTTTTTACAAAATACGGTAAACCATGCGGCTGCCTTTGCAGATTATGAATGCCTGACTGAAACAACATCAGGAAAATTATTGTATTTAGAAGATAATCAATGTCAGATGAAATCTCTTTCTTATGATTTAGTACAGGCATGTGGCTTAAAATTACCTTCGTTTGAAAAAAGCACCTGTCTGGGTCCATCCATTCCAAATTTATGGATGTATTACAAGTCAGATTTATTTATCGATAAAAACAAAAACTAAAGGAATGAACACCTCAGATAATAAAGAAACAACGAGAACGGAGATACATACTATTGGAGAATTTGGTCTTATTGATAAAGTAGTTAAACCATTTTCTATTGTAAATAAATCTACCCTTAAAGGTATCGGCGATGATTCGGCCGTTATTGATAATGAAGGATTTAAAACAGTGGTAAGCACTGATATGCTTATCGAAGGCATACATTTCGATTTAATGTATCATCCTCTTAAACATCTTGGTTATAAGGCAGTTGTTGTGAATTTATCTGATATTTATGCAATGAATGCTATTCCAAAACAGATTTTCGTCAGCATTGGTATTTCCAATAGGTTTTCTGTAGAAGCCGTTGAAGAGTTATACTGGGGAATTAAAAAAGCATGTGAAAGGTATGGTGTAGATCTGGCTGGAGGCGATACCACCTCTTCACCCAGAGGATTGGTATTAGGTATTACTGCGGTGGGCCAGGGCGTTCAGGAAAAACTGGTTTACAGAAATGGAGCAAAAGTTGGTGATCTGATCTGTGTTTCCGGGGATTTAGGGGCGGCCTATTTAGGGTTACAATTGTTGGAAAGAGAAAAAAGATTATTCTTAGATAACCCAGAAATTCAACCAGATTTTGGTGAAAATAATTACCTCATAGGCAGACAGTTAAAACCGGAAGCAAGAGTTGATATTATTGATTTATTTGACAAAAATAATATTGTTCCCACGTCTATGATGGATATCTCTGACGGTCTTGCTTCAGAGGTTTTTCACTTATGCAAGCAATCAAATGTAGGTGCCTTTATCGAAGAAGAAGGTGTACCCTTATTAATTGATACTGAAATGCAAGCCATTCAATTTGGACTTGACCCCATTACCTGCGCTTTGAGTGGCGGGGAAGATTATGAGTTATTATTTACCGTGAAGCCAGGAGATATTGATAAAATAAAGTTTTTAACTGATATTTATATTATCGGGGAAATAGTCCCGGCGGAAGACGGCGTAACGCTCCATACGAAAGGTGGAAACAGACATGCCATTACGGCTCAGGGTTGGACACATTTCTCGTCTTAATTAGAAAATTTTTTATTCATTTTTAATTCATTTTTATGAATAGCAGAATTCTTTTCATCCTTGGGTTGCTCTTTTTTTCAGCCCTTCAAAGTTGCCAATCTGACGCCAAAAACAAGGTAGAAGAAAAGGAAGTTACTATTAAAGTACCTCGATTTGAGAGAGATTCCGCCTTTAAATATGTTGCTCAACAAGTTGCCTTTGGACCCAGGATTCCAAATACACCGGCACATATTGCTTGCCAGAACTATCTTTCCTCCTCTCTTAAAGCATTTGGAGCTGATGTCATTGAGCAAAAGTTTACTGCTAAATCATTTGATGGTAAACTATTGAACGGGAATAATATCATTGGTAAATTTAACCCTGCCGCTCAAAGAAGAATATTATTATGTGCTCATTGGGATTCAAGACCATTTACCGATTCACCTATTACGGTAGGGGATAAAAACAGACCTGTTTTAGGCGCTGATGACGGGGCCAGCGGGGTTGGTGTACTATTGGAAATTGCCAGGCAATTACAGCTTAACCCCGTTGATTTTGGCGTTGATCTGGTGTTTTTTGACTTAGAAGATTATGGAGATAGCAATGGAGGGGCATCAGAAAGCTGGTGTCTCGGCAGTCAATATTTTTCAAGAAATTTAATTTATCCTGCCAATGCCAAACCTGATTATGGTATCCTGCTTGATATGGTTGGTGCCTCGGGAGCAAGATTTGCAAAAGAGGAAATATCGGTACAATTTGCAGGAAATGTGGTCGAAAAAGTCTGGACGCTTGGCCAGGCTATGGGCTATGGAAACTATTTTGTCAATGACCGGGTTGGCGCTATCACCGATGACCATTATTTTTTAAATACATTGGCTCAAATACCAACGATTGACATTATAAACAGGCCTATCGACACTCAAACAGGATTCGTAGCCCATTGGCATACACCTGAAGATACCCTGGATAAAATAGACCGTAATACCTTGCGTGCGGTGGGTCAATTACTATTGGCTGTTATTTATAGAGAACATGCGGGAACTCTTTGATGTGAGATTAAGACCTATTATAAAACCATTTTTTATGTTAAAAAAGTTTTTTTTCCTAATTAGCTTCCTTCTACCTGGTATAACAATAGGTCAGAAACCTCCTACGCTGAAGGAAATCATGAGCTTTATTCCATCTGATTTGGAAAAAGCAAGGCGTTTAGCCGATATGCTTTTGGAAGATGCACTGCAAAATAATGTGGATAGTTCCATAGCAAAATCAAGTTATGCCCTTGGACTCATCTTTTACTATCAAGATCAAAACATAGTTTCTGCAAAATATTTCCAAAACGCCTTAAAACAAGATTATGCAAAGGAAAACATAGCTTTTTCAGAGAAATGCCTTAATAATCTGGGTGTTAACTATGACATATTGGGTAAACTTGATAAATCTTTGGCTGCATACCAACAATCTTTAAAAATTGCACAAAAACGAAAGGGCGATTTTGGTGTTGCTCAAACCAATTTGAATATTGCCTTATTAAAATCAAAGGCGGGAGATTATGAAAGTGCCATAAACCTGAATAAGATAGCACAGGATTACTTCTTAAAAGTGGGGAATAAAGAAAATATAGGATTGACTTATCTAAATGCCGCCGTATTTTATGATAATAAAGACAAAACGAAAGCGATAGAAAACGCCCTGAAGGCTACAGTAATATTTGAAAACATTAAGGATACATTTAATTTAATCAAATCCTTTACCAATTTAAATAAATTCTATTTGGATTTAAAAAACAATTCAAAAGCTGATTTTTACTTTAAAAAGGCGGACTACTTAAGTGATGTGTTTCAATCCTATGGATTCAAATCAGCCGTATTAATTAGAGGTATTGAATTGAATATACAAAAAAGGAACCTGCCATTAGCAAGAAAACTTTTAATAGAGGCAGAATATAATTTAGCAACCTATCCAAATGATGAAAGAAAAAATGAGCTATCTGCCATTAAGGTGAGACTGAATGCTTACGAGGGGAATATTGATGAATTTGAGAAATCCTTTAACCGTTATGTAAATGAGAACACTAAAATTATAGAGGATAATTTTAATTCTGATTATAAAGAATGGTCCATTATTTATGAGAAGGATGAATTAACAAATTCTCTGGAAAAACTGGCAACTGCAAATAAAAATAAAAACCGGACCATTGTTATATTTATCATCCTAATTATAATATTTATAATCCTATTAGTCATAGGCATCGTTTTTTATTTAAAACTACGTGCCAGCTACAGAAAAATATTTCAGCTTAATCACACCCCGCAAGACAAACTAATTCATGAGAAAATAGTCTCAGATATCGATAGTAATGACCAAAAACTATATTTGTTGTTTACCGAGATACAACAACTCATGGAAAGTGAACAATTTTATCTTAAGCCAAGCATAACTATTTCAGATGTAAGCACCGCATTGGGTACAAATGATAAATACATTTCCTTGTCTGTAAATAAATTTGCCAGAATGAATTTCAATCATTATATCAATACCTTAAGAGTTCAAGAGGCAAAAAAATTATTGCTAGAACCAAATAGGGACAGCAGTATTCAAGACATTGCTTTGACCTGTGGATTTGGAAACGCCTCGTCATTTATCAGGGTTTTTAAACAAATAACTGGATTAACGCCTGCATATTATGTTACCCTTAGTAAAGAAATGTCATAAATTCCTGTTTTGATTATCATATTTTCTTATTCTGACTATTTACTTTGCCGATTTACCAATAATTTGTTATATATTTGCAACATAATAATTACTCCAAGTTAGAGGTTGTCATTTTAAAAGTGGCATCCTCTTTTATTGTACCTTTTATCAAAAAGAATTCGTTAATTTGTGGATTATGAATAACAAACATATTCCAAACCGAATTCTATTTGGACTTAAAGTTAAGCAACTTCGACAGGCGCTGGGATATTCTTTTTTAGAATTATCCCAGCAGACAGGTTTGTCCATTTCCTATTTGAATGAAATTGAAAAAGGCAAAAAATTTCCAAAGTCTGATAAATTAAATGCTCTCGCCCTAGTATTAGGCCAATCGTCAGAGAGGCTGGTCACCTTAGGGGAAGGGGACGGATTAGAAACCATAAGTGAATTACTGGATTCAAATTTCCTAAACGAGCTACCTTTAGATTTATTTGGTATTGAGTTATCAAAAGTAGTGGAAATTATCGCCCAGGCACCCACTCGGGTTGGTGCACTTATATCTACGCTGTTAGAACTTTCAAGGAATTATGCGGTAAGGCAGGAAAACTTTTATTTTGCTGCATTGCGTTCCTTTCTCGAAATGCATCAAAATTATTTTGAGGATATAGAATCAGCGGTAGAACAATTCATAAAAGACTTTGACATACCAAATAAGAGACCCATTTCCGATAAACTACTGGCAGACATATTATCAGAATCATTTGATTATAATATAGACTACAAAGGTTTAGATAAACACGAAAAATTAAACCATTTATACTATCTGTTTTTGCCAAAATCAAAACAGCTTCTTCTCAAAGGGAGTTTAAATGGCATGCAACGATCCTTTTCATTCGGTAAAGAACTGGCATTTAATATCTTACATTTAAAAGAGCGAGCCTACACTTCATCCATTTCCCAGGGAAAAGTATTTGAAGAAGTTTTAAATCATTCCAAAGCCATTTACTTTTCCGTCGCTCTACATTTACCAAAAGATCCATTTATTAGTGAAATCAAGCGCATTTTCAATCAAAAAGACTGGAATCCTCATCATTTTTCTCAATTAATGGATAAATATATGGTTACCCCAGAAATGTTCTATCATCGGATGACCAATATACTACCTCAATTTTTCGGCTTAAAGGATATTTTTTTTATGCGCTTTGTCTATCACCCTGGAGAGGAATCGCTGAAGGTTGACAGGGAATTGCATTTGAATAAAAAACATCAACCTCACGGCAACAATCTTTCTGAACATTACTGTAGAAGGTGGATTGCGGTATCTTCCATTTTAAATAACGTAAACAAGGAAGAATCTATGATGCATCTGGAAATTTCACGTTTTCAGGAAAACAGAGAGTCTTATCTTTGTTTAACTCATTCCAGATTAAACTATCCAAGACCCGGGGCAAAAGTTAGCTTAACTTTGGGTATTTTATTAGATGATAAATTAAACGAAAAAATAGCCTTTTTAAACAGTGATAAAATAGTCCAAAAACAAGTTCATACTACCTGCGAGAGATGCCCCATTAGTGATTGTAAAGAAAGAGCTGCACCACCCGTTCAAAGAGAGAAAAAGAAAAAGGCGCAAGAAATAGACTTACTATTAGAATCATTGTTGAAGCAATGATTTAATTGCCTTTTGAAAAACTACTATTATTCAAAAAGTGTTACATTGAAGTACCATTTATTGTTTAATAACTATATCCAACCTTCTATGCGTTTATTTGTATTTCTCTTGTGGATATTCTATTTTATGCCAATAATAGCCCAAACGACTATGAACGCACCTGGAAACGAACTTAATCTGGAGAATATTTGGAGGGAAAACAAATTTGCTGCAAAAACAGTCCCCGGATTTTTTTTCTTAGCCAATGGAGAGCATTTTACAAAGAATCAAAAGGGCAAGATTACTTCCTACCATCTACTTACAGGCGATGAGATTGAAACTATTTTTGACGCAGAAAATGTCGCATATACATCTATACTCAACGGCCCCATTAGTAACTATTCATTTAGTGCTGACGAGCAAAAATTATTAATACTAGTTCATCAGGAAGCTATATATAGAAGATCAAGTAAAGCCAACGTCTTTTTTTTCGACAGAAAAACGAAACTGCTTAAGAGCATTGAAAATGGAAAAAAAATAAGCTATCCTACCTTCTCACCCGATGGAAACAAGGTTGCTTATGTACTTGAAAATAATCTTTTTATATGGGATATATTCACCAATACAAGTATTTCGGTCACATCAGATGGGTCTAAAAATAATATTATTAATGGAGCGGGAGATTGGGTTTACGAGGAAGAATTTGGATTATCTAAAGCCTTTGAATGGTCGCCTGACAGTGAATTTTTAGCTTTCCTAAAGTTTGACGAATCAAAAGTACCTCAATTTACCATGACCAACTTTAATGGAGCAGCTCATCCTGAGTATGTTACATATAAATACCCTAAAGTTGGTGAGGAAAATGCCAAAGTTAGCGTAGGTATTTATAACCTCTCAACGAAAAAAACATCTTTCGCCGTTACTGATCCATCTATTGAATATATTCCACGCATTGAATGGACAAAAACGAGCGACCAATTAAGTTTCTTAACCTTAAACAGACATCAGAATCACCTTACATGGTTTCTAATGGAAAGCGTGTCGGGTAGTTTATCTACCCTATTGGAAGAAAAGGAAGATACTTATGTGGATATCAATGATAATCTCACCTTTTTAATTGAAAAAGACCAATTTATTCGAACCAGTGAATCCTCGGGCTGGAATCATCTTTATCTATATAGTAAAGATGGCAAAATGATAAGATCTATCACCAAAGGTCAATGGGAGGTCACTGATTTTTATGGGATGGAGGAGAAAACAGGATGGCTTTATTTTCAAGCGGCGTTGAATAATCCAAAGGAAAGACAAATTTGTCGCATAAAACTGGATGGTTCAAAATTAGAAGAAATTGCCGAAGAGCCAGGGTGGAATAGTGCCCAGTTTAATACGACAAAATCCCTTTTTATTTTAACCCATTCCAGTATTTCACGCCCACCAGTTTACTCCATAAATGCTGCCGATGGTACTGAAATAAAGCGCCTGGAAGAGAACGATGCCTTAAGATCTACTCAGGCTTCACTTACGGTCCAGCCCATTGATTTTTTCGATTTTCAAACGTCTGAAAAAGTAAAATTAAATGGATGGATGATTAAACCTGCAAATTTTAATCCACAGGGGAAATATCCCGTACTGATGTTTGTGTATGGAGGGCCTGGTAGCCAGCAAGTTACAGACCAATGGAAAGGTCAAAACTATTGGTGGTTTCAATTACTTGCTCAAAAAGGGTTTGTTGTTGCCTGTGTTGATAATAGGGGAACCGGTGGCAGGGGGGCAGCATTTAAAAAAATGACCTATCTGCAACTGGGCAAATACGAAACGGAAGACCAAATCGAGGCGGCAAAATATTTAGGGAATCTTTCTTTTGTTGACGCTTCAAGAATAGGAATATTTGGATGGAGTTACGGAGGATTTATGTCCTCCCTATGTTTACTAAAGGGAAATGATGTATTTTCAGCAGCTGTTGCCGTTGCCCCTGTTACTCATTGGAAATGGTATGACAATATCTATACAGAGCGATATATGCGCACTGTGTCAGAGAACCCTAAAGGTTATCATGATAATGCTCCTGTTCATTTTGTCCATCAATTAAAAGGTAAATATTTGCTCATTCACGGTATGGCAGACGATAATGTTCACTTTCAACATACCACAGAAATGGCTAATGTGCTGATTAATGAAGATAAACAGTTTGACACCTATTTTTATCCGAATAAAAATCACAGTATTAGTGGGGGAAGTAGTCGATTGCATTTGTATAGGAAAATAACTGATTTCCTGATGTTAAATCTAAGGGGTGGTGAAGTTAAAACACGAATTCCAATGAATGGAAGAATTGAAATGATGCGAACCATTCAAGATTCGAAAGGAAAACAAAATATTCCAGTTAAAGAATAATTTAAAATGGCCGATAAAAAGAAAAAAAATACCCCCGATTTTATTAACAAAAGGGCTCGATTTGAATACCAGTTCCTCGATTCACTGGAAGCTGGCATTATGTTGACTGGAACAGAGGTAAAATCGGTTCGTGGTGGAAAAGTTAATCTTTCCGATGCTTATTGTCTCTTTGAGAGAGGAGAATTATTTATTAGAAACTTATATATAACAGAATATGAGAATGGTACCTATTATAATCACGACGTACGTCGCATTAGAAAATTATTACTCCAAAAGAAGGAGCTAAAAAAATGGGAAAAAAGAGTAACCGAAAAGGGCTTAACGGTCGTTCCCTACAAGATGTATTTCACCGATAAAGGCTTTGTTAAAATTGAGATTGTTTTAGCCCAGGGTAAAAAGGAGTTTGACAAAAGAGAGGCGATTAAAGAAAAAGACAATCGCAGAGAAATGGAACGCACCCGGTTGACTGTTTCAAAATATAATGCAGACAAGTAAATAGCTATATCATTTTACCTTTTCCCATGCCCAGGCCGTACGCATAATGTCACCGATGCTGCGTTTTGGTTGCCAACCCAGTGTATTTGCCGCCTTAGTAAAATCGGCATAAATTTCTATGACATCCCCTGGGCGTCTTTCTCCCAAAGTGAAGGGAGCGCGCACGTTAGTTTCCCTTTCAAAGGCCGATAGAGCCTCTAAAACACTAACCCCATTGCCAATACCCAAATTGAAGACCGCGCATTTTTCTTCATTTTTATTGCTCAATAAATGTTGAAGAGCCAGGGTATGTGCATGGGCTAAATCCATGACATGAATATAATCGCGTATGCAGGAGCCATCTCGTGTAGGATAATCTGTACCAAAAACGGTAAGTGGAGGCCTTTTGTTAGCGGCAGCTTCGGTTATAACCGGAATCAGATTTGAGGCGATATTTGCAGGTGACTCTCCAATAAAAGCACTTTCATGCGCCCCGGCAGGATTAAAATAGCGCAATAAAATGGTGTTCATTGTACTATTTGTTTTAGACAAATCCCATAATATGTCCTCCCCCATTTGTTTTGTTCTGCCATAAGGGGATTCCGCCTCTTGTTTTGGCGTCATTTCTGTAACGGGTAATTCCGTTGTATTGCCATAAACAGAACAAGAAGAGGAGAATATTAAATTAGGAATATTATACCTGGTCATATTATCCAGTAAATTTAATAACCCAATGAGATTATTCCGATAATACAACAACGGCTTTTCTACAGATTCTCCCACTGCTTTTAAGGCTGCAAAGTGAACCACTCCTACGATATCGGTATTCTCTGCAAAAATATTTGCCAGTGCTTTATCATCGGTGAGATCCACCTGATAATTTTTCACCCTTTTTCCAGTAATTTTATAAATTCCGTCCAACGATTTTTCCGACGCATTGATTAAATTATCCACGCTGATAACGTCAAAACCATGGTCTATTAAATCGACTATCGTATGACTTCCAATATATCCACAACCACCCGTTACTAAAATTTTATTCATTTTGTAAGATTAAAAGCGTGAAACAAAGTACAAAACAACAGAACTTTTTCCATAAATTACCAAAAAATAGAACATGAATCTGAATGACGTGGTACATGAAGTAGTTATTATTGCTAAAGAAGCTGGTGCAGCTATACTTCAAATATATAATCAACCTGAATTTCACATTGAAAACAAGGCTGATAGCTCTCCATTAACGGAAGCGGACCGTCAGTCAAACGAAATTATTTGCCGCTCATTGCTTGAAAAATATCCAGACATACCCATTATTTCAGAGGAGAACAAAATGGAACCTTATCACATCAGGAAGGACTACCAAACGTGCTGGATGGTAGATCCACTGGATGGAACCAAGGAATTTATTCATCGAAATGGAGATTTCACTGTAAATATTGCCTTAATCAGGGAGGGCGAACCAGTATTGGGTGTAGTGTATCAACCTGTGAATGGCGATTTATACTATGCGGATAAAGAAACAGGCGCATTTTCCACTAAAAATGGAGTAACCAGCGCATTAAAAACCACTCCCTTTTCTATTCATGAAAAAGGGTTAAAGGTAGTGGCCTCACGAAGTCATTTAAATGAAGAAACGGCACAATTTATTCAGAAGTTAACTGAACCAGCATTGGTTACCAGAGGTAGTTCATTGAAATTTTTACTACTTGCCTCTGGGGAAGCAGATATTTATCCTCGATTAGCGCCAACCAGCGAATGGGATACTGCGGCTGCACAGTGCATATTGACGGTGGCAGGTGGTGTTGTAATTAATGCAGCGGATGGTAATCCAATGGTTTACAATAAACCATCGCTATTAAATCCCTCGTTTATTGCTTACCGTCACCCATTAAATGAAAGACCTATTTAAGACGCCAAATTTCCCGTGCTGCCTTTTCCAATGACTCTCTAACCGAGGGATGAGCGATATTTATAAGCGCCCTGGCCCTTTCTTGAATGCTTTTCCCAAAAAGGCAGCCTTACAAATTTCATCGGCATAATGAGCGTAACCTTCTGTATGAATTGGGCAAATTCTTGCATTGAAAAAAAGAATGTTACCTTTGACAAAATAAACCCCATTAATATGGAAATATTCCGCGTGCTTCAATCTTTGGAGTCGCACACCATCTATTATTGGATAGTCATAGCGATCATTGGTTTTGCTATCACTCAGTCTTTATTAGTTGGCATCAGATTTTATTTCAAGAAGGAGAATGAGCCCCGGTCTTACTTATTTTTTGCCCTACTCCTACTTGCTTTTGGGTTCACACAACTTCACTTTGTATTAAGAATTCTTGGATTTTTTGAATTGTACCCAAGAATAAGATTTCTGCCTATTTACTTTACCCTGGCGTTACCTGTTCTTTTTTTCTATTACATTAAAATTGCCTTATTTCCAAGGTATCAATTCCGCTGGACTGATGCCAAACACTTTGTACTACCGATAGGTCAGGCAATGTACTTTTTTATCACCTTTTCAGGGTATCACAGCGGACTTTTACCGAAGATATCCCCGGAAACTAATCCGTTTTTTGGAAGTTTGGAAACGGCGGCCTATTTAGGCCAATTTTTTGCATACTTATTTTTTAGTCTGAGGTATATCAAAGTAAAGAAAAAAAGTTCGGGAAGCATTCAAAAGAGAAGACAAACCGTTTATTTAGAAATACTTGTTCATTTATTTTCTTTACTATTTATCGTTCACACCCTCTTTATTTTTTCCGATTTCTATAGTTACCGGATTGCTTATATAAACATGCAAACCACCAAGGTGTATGTTGGATTAGGGGTTTTGACCTTTACCTCTTTGCTTTTTTGCCTGAGCATGTACGGAATGCAGCTATTATTATGGGGAAAGAAGCGAATTTATCCAAATTAGTCATCTTTCTTTTTAAAATCTCCTTTTTTCCAGGCATCAAAGAATTTCTTCCATGCAATTGGATTAAAAATATTCATAGGAGGTCTCTGTCCATAATGATAAAAATTTGATGCTTGCTGCCTCATGAAATAATCTGCATTTTCGTTCCCGTCGTAGGCAACTGCGGACTCCGCTTTCTTTAAAACCTCTTTGGCCATATTGCTAGCGGCTATTTTTTGGAGTTCCGGAGTTACGTCCATTGCGAGAAATTCAAGTCTGAAATGGTCTCTGCTTGGCCATGGAAAGACAACGGTTTCAGGAAGATTATAAGGATCCTGGGACATAAGCTGAACAATCGAATACTTGTCATCTTTCAAATCTTTATCGACTTGAAATTCGATGGTTTTATAGCCCACGGCGGAGAAAATAATCACGTCTCCTTTTTCAACAACGATAGAGAAGAAACCCTTTAAATCGGCGTAGGTACCTCTATTTTTTCCCTTAATAAGAATATTCGTATAAGGGACTGGAAAGAGCTCTGCCTGATCACTTCCATCGAGAATTAACCCTGAAAATTGCACCAATTGCTGTTGATCATTGTTGTTTTTCTGACTAAACGCTACGTTTAAAGTCAACAAAAAAACCAAAAGCGAAGTAAAACGTATATAATAAAGATTCATGCCCTGATATTTGAGATAAAGACTCACCATCTAATTAAATGGTTCGATTTATTTCGTTTAAAAATACAAAAAAACCAAATAAGAGGCAAATTATTTATTAGCCGGTTCCAAAGCAAGATGTAAAACTTCGAACATATCAGAAACGTATTTGAAATTTAAACCCTTAATATAATCAGGATTTATTTCAAGAATATGCTTTTCATTTTCCTTACAAAGGATTACATCCTTCATACCCACTCTTTTAGCTGCCAGTATTTTTTCTTTAATTCCACCTACGGGAAGAACCTTCCCTCTTAACGTAATTTCACCGGTCATAGCTAAGAATGGTCGTACTTTTCTTCCTGTATAGATTGAAGTAATAGCTGAAAGCATGGTTATACCGGCAGATGGACCGTCTTTAGGAATGGCTCCTTCAGGCATGTGCAAATGGATATCTCTTTTTTCCAATAAGTCCATATCTATGTTCAGCTCTTCAGCATGAGCTTTTACGAAGCTCAAGGCAGTGGTAGCGGACTCTTTCATCACATCGCCCAGATTTCCTGTCATGATAAGTTTACCATTTCCTTTTGTCAGACAAGATTCCACAAAAAGAATAGCACCACCCATTTGAGTCCAGGCCAGACCAATAGCAACCCCGGGTGTTTTATTCTCGGTATATTGATCCGGACTATAAATTGTGGGGCCCAAGAACTTATTTACCATAAGGTTGGTCAATTCTGGTTGATATTCCTCTTCACCTGCCACCCATTTTGCGATGGTTCTCATCACAGAAGCTATTTGACGACTCAGATTTCTAACACCAGATTCCTGGGTATAATGTTGTATAATAAACTCAAGAACCGCTGGTTTCCATTTAATATGTTTCTTTTGAAGCCCATGCGCTTCCAATTGTTCAGGAATGAGGTATTTTTTGGCAATTTCCATTTTCTCCTCCACGGAATAACCGCTTATTTCTATGATTTCCATTCTATCCAAAAGAGCTGGCTGAATGGTACTCAGAGAGTTTGCTGTGGCTATAAAAAGTACTTTTGACAAATCGAACTCAAGTTCCAGGTAATTATCTTGAAAAGTACTATTTTGTTCAGGATCAAGCACTTCCAAAAGAGCTGAAGAAGGGTCACCTCTAAAATCCCTGTTAATTTTATCGATTTCGTCTAAGATAAACACTGGGTTATTGGTACCGCTTCGTCTAAGAGATTGAATAATTCTACCCGGCATAGCCCCGATATAGGTTTTTCTATGTCCTCTTATTTCACTTTCATCAGAAATGCCACCTAATGACATGCGAATGAAATTTCTACCTAATGCTTTGGCGACAGACTTTCCGAGAGAGGTTTTACCAACACCTGGAGGGCCGACTAAACAGATGATAGGCGCTTTCATATCGCCCTTTAGTTTTAGAACGGCGAGATGCTCAATAATACGTTCCTTCACCTTTTCGAGACCAAAATGATCTGCATCCAGGGTCTTTTTTACTTTATTTAGGTCAAAAATATCTGCAGACGTTTTGTCCCAAGGCAGTTCAGTTAGCAAATCGAGGTAAGTAATCTGCATACTATAATCTGGCGAATGCGGATTAATTCTTTTCAGTCTGGCCAATTCTTTTTGAAAATGCTTGGCTGTTTTTTCAGACCATTTAATATTTTCTGCTTTGGCAGAAATTCTTGAAATTTCCTCTTCTTGTGGATTTTGCCCTAATTCATCTTGAATCGTTTTCAGTTGTTGATTCAAGAAATAATCTCTTTGTTGTTTATCGATATCGACCCGAACTTTAGTTTCAATCTGGTCTTTAAATTCGAGTAATTGTAACTGTTTAGAAATTTCACCCAGGATAAGCTCAGCTTTACCCGCCTGATCATCTGTTTCCAGGATAAGCTGTTTAACTTCAATGGTTGAATTTAAATTAGAGGCAATAAAATTGAGTAAAAAGGTATTGTCCTCAATACTTTTTAACATAGCTATAGCCTCAGAAGGAATATTTGGCGAAAGCTCAATGATCTTTTTCGCCATATCCATAATGGTAGAAATGAGCGCTGTAAATTCAAGACCTCCACTTTTTTTCTGCTCTTCAAGAAGAGAAACAGACCCCTCTAAATAAGGCTTTTGCTTTGTAAGTTCATCTAATCTAAACCGTTTCTGACCTCTTAAAATAGCTGTGGTCGTTCCGTCGGGCATACGAAGTAACTTCATTAATTTAGCAACGGTGCCAATTTCGTATAAGTCTGCTTTTCCCGGATCTTCTTTTTGAATATCTCGTTGAGAGAGTACACCGATAGCCCTGCTACTGGTATCAAATGCCTTTTTAATAGATTTGATTGATTTATCTCTACCAACGGTTATTGGAATGATAACGCCGGGGTAAAGCACGGTATTTTTGAGTGCTAAGATTGGCATGTGCCCGGGAATTTTATCCATCTTCCCCATAAAGCCATCGTCTTCCATGGGAATAATTGGCATGAATTCAGTATCATCATCGTTTTCCTGATTTCCAAAAAATGTTTCGAACATGGTATTATTTAATAAATAAATCAATATGACAATATGTCAGATAAAAACCCCAAAGGCATTCTTTTGTACTGTGGTAAATACATTGGCAATATTTATGCCATTGCGAAGATGTCAGATAAATGACTAAGGGAAACGAAAAACTCCTTTAAAATTCGGACATAATTACTAATCAAACGCCTGCAATTTCAAGGATGTCATTTTTTTCATAGCGAAGATTCCCGATAATAAATTCCTGTCTTAAAGGGGTATTTTTACCCATATAGTAGGCCAGAATCTCATCAATATCAGTTTCATCATTAAGGAAAACCGGATCCAGTCTTATGTCTGAGCCAATAAAGCTACTAAATTCGCCGGGAGAAATTTCCCCAAGGCCTTTAAATCGGGTAATTTCAGGTTTACCTTTTAATTTTGCTATCGCTTCTTGTTTTTCCTTTTCAGAATAACAATAAAACTTTTGATTCTTATCTCTCACCCTAAAAAGCGGGGTATCTAAAATATAAACATGTCCACTTCGAACAAGATCGGGGAAGAATTGCAGAAAAAAGGTAAGCAGAAGCAATCTGATATGCATTCCATCGACATCGGCATCCGTTGCGACGACAATTTGATTATAGCGAAGGTCTTCGATACCGTCTTCAATATTTAGCGCGTGCTGCAAAAGATTAAACTCTTCATTTTCGTAAACGACCTTTTTAGTCATTCCAAAACAATTCAGTGGTTTCCCACGTAAGCTGAAAACGGCTTGAAACTGCACATTCCGAGCCTTCGTTATAGAACCACTGGCCGAGTCCCCTTCTGTTATAAAGAGGGTTGATTTATGCCGATCTTCATCGCTAACCTTTTTAGGAGGGTCATTAAAATGAATACGGCAATCCCGAAGTTTTTTATTGTGGAGGTTTGCCTTTTTTGCCCTTTGATTAGCGAGTTTTTTAATATCTGCAATTTCTGTTCTTTCTCTTTCAGACTGCAAGATTCGCTTTTCAATTAACTTGGCGATTTCAGGATTTTTATGTAAGTAATTATCCAGTTGTTCTTTGACAAAATTCCCTATAAACGTTCGCACGGACGGAGCATCAGGGCCCATGTGAGAAGATCCAAGTTTTGTCTTCGTTTGAGACTCAAAGACAGGTTCTTCCACCCGAATACTTACAGCGGCCATGATAGAGCTTAAAACATCTCTTCTATCGTAGTTCTTTTTAAAGAACTCGGCCACGGTTTTAGCGATGGCATCTTTAAATGCCAGTAAATGCGTCCCCCCCTGGGTAGTATTCTGACCATTGACGAAAGAATAATATAATTCGCCATACTGATTTCCATGGGTTATGGCCAACTCGATATCCTCCCCTTTCAGGTGAATAATCGGGTATCGCAACTCATCATTTTTTGTTTTGCGTTCTAAAAGATCTAATAAACCATTTTTAGAAACGATGGTAGTTCCATTGAAAATGAGTTTTAAGCCTGCATTTAAATAGGCATAATTCCAGAGTTGATTTTCGATAAATTCTTTTCTGAAACGAAAATTCCTAAATATGTCAGCATCAGGTTCAAAGTACACCCAGGTACCGTTTGATTCAGAAGCATCGAGCAGAGCAGATTCATCGAGCAGCATCCCCTGATTGAAAGCTGCCTTTTTTTGTTTCCCATCGCGGTAGGAAGTAACCATAAATTTCGAGGAAAGGGCATTAACTGCTTTCGTACCGACCCCGTTAAGACCCACCGATTTTTTAAAAGCCTTAGAGTCATATTTTCCACCTGTATTTATCTGGGAAACGCATTCAATAACTTTTCCCAGCGGAATACCCCGTCCAAAATCCCTGATTTCCATGGAATGATCATCCATTTTAATCAGCACTTGTTTTCCGAAGCCCATGACAAATTCATCGATGGTATTATCAATAACCTCTTTAATGAGGATATAAATACCGTCATCAGGGGTAGAACCATCTCCCAGTTTACCGATATACATACCGGGTCTCAGACGAATATGTTCACGCCAATCGAGTGAAATGATATTATCTTCGGAGTAATTATTTTCAAGCATTTTTTTAATACTATATTAAAGTTAAATACAAATAAATTCCCATTGAGGTTATAAATGAGGTAAATTAAGATGTCCTTTACTAATTTTAAAAGAATTTCATAAATTTGTTCTACACAAGAATCTTCTTGTACTTTATAACGTCTGAATGCAAAATTACAAAAAAAGAGTTCTATTAATTTTATATTATTGGCCACCAGAAGGAGGCGTGGGAGTAAGAAGGTGGTTAAAGTTTTCCAAACACCTTTCCGAGTTAGGATGGGAGGTTACTGTCTTTACTGCTGAAAAAAAAAGTTATCTAAATGAGGACCGTAGTCTGCTTAAAGAAATACATTCTGGTATAAAAATCATTAAGTTTCCCATTTGGGAACCATACAGCTATTACAATAAGATGAAAAGTGTTTCTTCCAACACTAAATCATCAAAATCTACCTTTTCCAGCATACTAAATTGGATAAGAGCTAATATTTTTATACCCGATGCCAGAATGTTTTGGATTTTACCCTCAATAAATTATTTAAATAACGAACTTAAAAAAAATCCAGTTGACATTATAATTTCTAGCAGTACACCCCATTCGTCCCACTTGATTGGAATGTACGTATCGAAAAAAAATAAAATTCCTTGGATTTCCGATTTTAGGGATCCTTGGACACAGTATTATTTTCTTCAAAATTTGCCAAATACCCAAATAACACTATCTATTCATAAATATCTTGAAAAATTAGTTTTAAAAAATTCAGATTTAGTAATTACCGTTAGTAATTTTCTTAAAGAAGATTTCTTGCATCGTGGTGCAAAAAAGGCTGAAGCTATTTTAAACGGTTTTGATGATGAAGATTTTAGTATTATTAAAACTGAATTTAGTTCTAAATTTACCCTTATCCATGCTGGTTCTTTAGAAATTGAAAGAAATCCAGTCATTTTATGGGATGTTTTAGTCTCCATATCCAAAGAAATACCCGAATTTAAAGATGACCTAATTATTAATTTGACAGGTAAAATTGATAATTCAATTATCGACCAGTTGAATATAGCTGGTTTAGGTAAAAATCTTAATGTTTCCTCCCATAGACCTCATGAAGAAATTATTCCAGATTTGTATAAAAGCCATATCTTACTATTACCCATACCAGAAAGCGCCGGAAGTGACAAGGGGATAATGCCAGGGAAAATGTATGAATACATGAGAGTTGGTAGTAGTATATTGGCTTTTGGGCCTTTAGATGGAGATGCTGCAAAACTTATAATAAAAACCCAAACAGGAAAAATGTTTAATTTCAAAGATTTTAAGGGTGTTAAAGACTTTATTATCAAAAACTACCTTCTATTCAAGGAAAAGAAGTTTAAAAGGAATGATATAAGTCCCTTTTTGACATCTATTTCAAGAAAAGAAATTGCAAATGATTTATCAATCCATATGACAAAACTTATTACAAAAGATGAATAGAAGAAATTTTTCAAAAACTTTTAGTTCGGCTTTATTTATTTCTGCATTAAATGTTAACAAAAATGCCAACATCAATTTTGCTGCAGATAGTGATATTATTAAGCCACAGAGACTCCTTCCCGGTGATAAAGTTGGCTTAATCACGCCGGGAAGTTATGTTCCCGATGCCGGTTACGAAAAAGCAGTGAATAATCTTACCAAAT
>JAFMBH010000087.1 GCA_017858735.1 Bacteroidota bacterium | reverse complement strand
TTACTAAATAATAATATCTATTAGAAAAGTAGGTCTCTGAAAATAATTTAACGTTGAAGCATTAAAAAAATAATAGCTTCTAAAAAGTAGATTTATCTACCTTCGATTAAACATAAAATGGATAAAAAAAGGCCTGAGAATACAAAACACGCTAAGTACTTAAGCGTGCATTTCCTGTCTGAACTATGATTTTTTTGATTGTTAGGATAGATTATTAAAATGGACAACTGATGAGATGGATGACCTGACTGTGCCGTTTCATTGTTCCGACAATAGGGAAATGCAACTGTATCATTAAAGAGGCTGTCTAAAAGCCAGGATGAATTAAAATTATAGTGCCAAGATGGCGAGGCTATCTGTGAGTTTATTCGAAAGAATATATCTACGAATAAACATTACGTTTAAAACGAAGACGTTCTCTGTAATCCTCAAAATCCTGTAAATCCTGATTCAAAACCGAGTGTTATTGGTAAATTTCAACTTTAAAACCTATCGTAAAAAAGTAGCATGAAATAAACGCTATCCATATTCCGTGAAATCCTGTAATCCCTATAATCCGTGATTCAGAAATGGGATTTGTCGTTGAATATTACATTGAAACCTGCCGGGGAGAAACCATTTGTTTGAAACTTTTAATAAAGGTTGGTCAAGAAATTCCATTTTACGAGGGTATTCGCTACATTTACATAAAGCAACCCACCTGAATATAAACTATCAGATTTCATAGAAATAAATCCAAAAGTTACATTGAAATCAGGCTTTGAACACTCTTTTGTTGAAATGAAAGATTTGAGTGAAAGCCAAAAATTTGTATTGCCGTCTCAATTAAAAGAGACTAAAGGTGGGTCAAGGGTTCAAAATGGTAAAATATGTCAAGTAAAAGAAGTTATATGACTGAATACCGGAGATATTCAAGATGGCAAATTTTTGCACAATAATTTTTCAAATCCTGAAAACTTACCCGGTCATGCAAAAAAATCGATTGAAATAGGTGACATTTTGTACAGTGAAATAAGACCAGCTAATAAGAGAGATTTGCACATGTAAACTTTGATGCAAGTAAATACGTTATTTCAACTAAGTTAATGGTAATGCGGTCAAAAATAAAAATCAATTTATTGTTTCCATATTTTTACTTAACGCAACAAGTATCAACCATAAAAATATCTTTACCTGTTTTTGATTTAGTAAATACATTTTTAGAAATTGCTCTAAAACCTTTCTATGAAAATCAATTTCAAATTAAAGAAGAAAATGAAATGCTCATAAACCTTCGAGACACCCTCCTCCCCAAACTCATTTCAGGAGAGTTGGAAGTAGCAGAGATATTGGTAGAAGATAAAAATAAATACAAAAATGAGTAAAACATTTAATTTATATTGTGATGAAAGTTGTCATATAGAGCACGATCACAAACCTTATATGTTCTTAGGCTCTGTAGGCTGTGCATACAATCAAGTAAAACGTCACACAGAAAGAATAAAAGAATTAAAAGACAAGCATAAGTTTAATGCGGAAATTAAATGGACTAATGTGTCAAAATCAAAACTTCGTTTTTATGAAGAGCTAACAGATTATTTTTTTGACACCGATTTAAAATTTAGAACCGTTGGAGTAGATAAATCAAAAATAAACTACGAAGCTCACGGTAAAACGTATGATGAATTTTATTATACCATATATTACTTTTTGCTTAACAAGGTGGACCCTGCATACAATTACAATGTTTACTTAGATATTAAAGATTCTCTGAGTGCCAACAAAGTAAATAAACTTGAAGAAATTCTAAATAAAAAACTTGGAGTTTTTAGAAACATACAAAATATCCGTTCTCACGAAAGTATATTAATGCAGTTAACTGACTTTATTATGGGTGCCATCTCATATCAGCACAATAATATTGAAAAAAAGAATGCTGCAAAAGTTAAAATCATCCATAGAATTAAACAACATTCAGGTGAAAATTTATTGATATCGAATTACTCTAAGAAGTTTAATTTATTTTTTATTGAATTAAAATAATATGGCATTAAATCTGATCAAAAAATACAATCAACTGTTGGAGTTAGATTCTTTCAATGAATACCAAAGAAAAGAATCATTGAGGAAAATATTTAAAAGAGATTTTGAAGAATTCGATCAAATAGTTTTCAATCAAAAAAAAGTAACGCCAACCCCTGTGGATGGTGTAATCAAAATGGAAACTTTGTTTACGCATTTAATTACAGTTATGGTTGATAAAGTAACCAGAAAGCGGAAATACGATAATCATAGATCTGTAAGATTACACTGGGTAAAATATCATTTAGACAATGGCAAAAATGAAAATATGTATTTGTTCTCTGTCAAAGAACCAGAAGGTTATAGAACCTATTTTTATGATAATGATGAAAAATATGTTGTGGTGTTAGAGCCATTAAGAAATAAAAATGAATATTATTTACTAACAGCTTACTACCTTACAGGCAAGGATGTAAAGAGAGACAAAATAATGGCAAAATATACAAAGAGAAGACTAAATGAGATACGCTAAAAAAGCAAAAAACGCAGAGCATCTGGGCTTGCGTTCTTCGATTTCCTTCTTTCAACTGAAAGATGAACTTGTTGTAAAAATACAAACATTATTTCAATAAGCAAACGTTTATGTAAATAAATATTATATAGCAGTAATTTCCGAAGACCATATCGAACAAATCATCATTCAGGAGTTCATTGACCTGGGTTATTCCTATGTCAATGGAGCAGCCATTTCCCCCGAAGGATTCGCAAAGGAAAGGGAATATGACGAGGTGGTATTGAAATTATGGTTGAGGAATGCTATGGCCAAACTAAATCCGGGTGTTCAGGCAGATGCGCAGGAAGAGGCTATGAAAAAAGTGTTGTAAACCGATAGTCCAAATCTTTTTCAAAACAATTATGCATTTCACGAATATCTGACAGACGAAGTGGACGTAGAATACAGGAAAGGAGATAGCATTGCAGGGGATAGGGTTTGGTTAATGGAACAGCAAGGTTTAATATATATAAAAACTGAGGGAGGTCACGCAAAATAAGCTAACAACTTAAGCGTGCATTTCCTGTCTGAACTATGATTATTAAAATGGAAACCTGCCGGGGAGAAGACGCGAAGCATCGCGTCTCTACGGAATTGATTAATTTTGTTTTCAGACCTTTTACATTTTGAAGATTTATGCCCGTAGATTTTTTTGCATCTCCTTGTACGAACCCTTCAGGTAATTGCCAAAAGGTCAGCTTTCGCCAAGAGCTAGGCTATTTTTCATTTAATTGTAATGAAATCTGCATTTTACGATTTGAATTTCGTCATCTATGACCCTGTAAATTAATCTGTGTTCATCGTCAATTCGTCTGGACCAGAAGCCAGCATAATTAAACCTCAATGGTTCAGGTCTTCCTATTCCTTCATAGGAGCTTCGGGATATGTCCTTTAGTAACTCATTGATTCGCTTTAGTTTCTGCTTATCATTCTTTTGCTAGCATTGATCTACTAATTTTTTTACCATCTTCTTATCCGATCTCAGCGCTTCGATAGATTCATCCAATCTCTGTTGATTAATGCGGGAAGACAATTCATGTTGCGTGGTAATAAGTGAGTTATATTCCTCCAGAGAAATAATAACAACCCCAGTGTCTTTACCCCGATTAATTATCAATGTTTCAAAACTTTGAGTAACATTATCGAGGTAGCTCTTCATGTCTTTTCTAAATTCAGATAAAGTGGTAGTCAACATAAATGTGCTTATTTATGTACAAGTATACAGACAAAATAAGTGGAATGCGAGTAAATAAAAATTCTAATTTCCAGGTTTCTTGGAAATTAGTAACAATACATTTATCATTGAACTACAACAAGGACGTAAAATAATTTCAAAAGATTTCAAAATAAAAATAAAGGAAAAGTACTAACAGCGTTTGAAAAAAATTAAAAGCACTGTGCTACAAAAACTTGTAGACTTCTTTTAGTCACGAGCCCTTAGGTGCACATACCTAAAGATTTTCTAAAAAATAACATTACAGACTTAAAATATTTGTAAATTCATGTTATGAAAATACCAAGACTATATTTTGATACTTCTTCAAAGATATAAATGAAAACTAAAGAAGCTGTAAAAGAAAAAGAATTTGACACTGTTAAGTTTTTTAGGGAAGTAAAAGAAAAAATTTCAAAAGAAACCCAGGGAATGTCTTTTGAAGAATTCAAAGAATACCTAAATAAACGAAAATTAAAAACGGTTAAATAAAAACTTGCGCCTTTGACAAGGTTACCCATCCTGCCTTACTTTTCTGCTAAAGCTTTATTCCATCATCATGATCGCAGATAGCTGTTTGATGCTTTCCCAAATATTGTGAATTCGCGCGTTCTCATTTTCCGAATGTTGATTATTGTCATGATTGGCAATGCAAAGGTTAACCACTTTTGCGTTCAGGTGCTTTTCAAATAAAAACAGCGGCAAGCTTCCCCCAGCCGTAGGAAACGTTAGTACTTTTTCTTTGGTTGCTCCCTGTACGGCAGCAATGATCTGTTTCGCAATGGGCAAATCCATGGGGGTTCTTTGGGCATTGTAACCTCCCCTGTCGGCCGTCACTTTTGCGATTTTGCTATATTTTGCCCGTTCCTCATCCGTTGGATTTCTATCAATGACATAAAATCCCTGAGCAACGACGTGATCCTTAACTCTCTGTATTTGCCGTAAATAATCTGTTCCCAATACTTGCCTGAGATCGAGCGTCACAGCGGCTTCTGTTGGAATAACATTACTCGCCTTTTCACCAACATCGGCACTTCGAATACCATTAATGTTCAGGGAAGGATATTGATAGGAATCAAACAGGGAAGTACCTACCTTTTCAGGCTGAGCAATACCCAGTTCTTGCTGCATTTGTTTGTCTATGGAAGGTACTTTGGCAAATGCCAGCTTTTCACTTTCGGTAAAGGGAATAGCATCTTTATAATAATCCTTAATTAGTACGCGACCTTCGTCATCTTTCATGGAGGCTAACAGCCGGACCAGCGTATGCGCCGGATTGGGGGCCCAATTGCCATAATGACCACTGTGCAGGGGTCTTTTGGGACCAAAAACGGTAATATCCATGTTTACATCACCCCGAACTCCAAAATCGATTAAAGGCAAACCCGATTGATGCACTGGGCCATCGGCAATAATCCACACATCGGAGGAAAGTAAATCTTTATGTTTATCCAAAATTTCACCCAAATGAACGGAACCAATCTCTTCCTCCCCTTCAAAAAAGAATTTGATGGAACACGATGGTTGTAATCCACTTTTTACTATCGCATCATAAGCATGTATAATGGCCATAACACCAGCCTTGTCATCAGAACTACTTCGACCTGAAATCCTCCATTCCGGATTAATTGGACTTCCAACTGCAGGAAAAGGAATAATTTCCCCCCCTTTATCAATAGGTTTAGAGAGAAAAACAGGTAAAAATGGTTTTATAGCGGGATGCCACTTTTCAGGATTAACAGGTTGCCCGTCGTAATGCGCATAAAATACAATCGTTTGTTTTGCATTAGGCACTATCACTTCCCCATACACCGCTGCGGGTGTTCCTTCCGTTTTGGAGTCAAGTAATTGCGACTTAACCCCTCTTTTTGAGAGCATTTGTTGAATAAAAAGGGCATTTTTATTAATATCCTCCTTATTCAGTGCAAAATTTGGCAAGGAAAGGAAGTCAAAATATTCCTTAAGTATTTCCCGCTCATTGGCCTTACAAAAAGAGGTAATGCGATCAATCTTTGTCTGACCATTCAGGCAAAATAGATTTGTAAGGGATATGAAAGTAAGGATACCAATTAAACGTCGCATAAGTGGAAATTTAAGATTAAAAGCATTATATTTGAAAAGCTTAGGTTAAAGTAAATAATATCGTATGAATAACCAAAATTTATTTATTGGAATATTCTTGTTTTTTTGCCTTCCTACGTTCATATTGGGTCAAGAGGCAGAAAAATATAAAGGAATGTGGAAAGGAGAATTAAATGATTCGGCTGAAATATTTGAATACATTTTAAACATAGATAAAGTAAAAGCGAATACATTTACTGGAACGACCTATTCAAACGGCAAAAACTTTTATTGTGAAACGAGTATAAAAGGAGTCATTAAAGCTTTTTACCCGTAAACCAATATAGCTCATTTACTTTGGACAAAAAACACATAAAGGGCAAAACACACCTCAGCCTTGTAAAGAAGCTCCTCTTGGGTCATCAAATCCATGACTTCTTCAAAATAGGATGTTTGATCTAAGACAAGCGATTCATAATCATCAAAACTACCATCATATTCAGGATATAAAGTCCAATGCGAATCAATGTCAGAATAGCCATTTGCCTTCTCCTCCTTAGTCCATAAAGATCGGTTATTTTCCAACACTGCCCAGGCCAGGTCTAAAAAAATGGACTTATACATCTGAATGTCCAACTTATACTCGCAGGCACATTTTAATAAACCTCCTATAACGCCTCTTACATCTTTAGAAGCGCATGCATTCACATACCCTAGAAATGTTTCCATCTCATTTTTGAACTTCTCATCCTTAAAGGATTGTTCAAATGCTGGAATAGCAAGTAATTGCTCCCTGGTTATTTCCTTCATAAAGCCTTTTTATAGGCGTCAAAGTTACAACATTAAGCCATAACTGTTTCAGGGATTTTAATTCAGCCTTTTTAAGTTAAAATAATCTGACAAAAGTCATTACAAAGAAAAGGTTCGTTGAACTATCTCCATGGGCAAATTATCTTACCTGATTGGTTTGTCAGATCACGCCAGATAAAAGATAATTCAATGCTTTGGGGATTAATATTTCCCAGATTTTGTTTTGAAATGACAATGTCATAACTTAAACCTACTTGTAAATTATTGAGCATAATACCAATATAAGGATAAATAGCATCCCCTTCCCTAAACCAACTGCCAGCATAAAGTACCTGAATATTTTTTCCTTTACTCATGTCTAAACCTACTACGCCACCGATAGCAAAATAATTCTGTTTGGCTTGGATTCTAAAAATTCCATTGGCGCTAAACAGAAGATTATTCCAGGAACTAAATTCATAGCTACTATAAAAAACCGTTTCCAGGGAGGATCTTTGTGAAATATCCTTTAAAAAACTTTGTTGAGGTTTATTCATATTAAACAGGGAAAACCCCATATTAAATTGATTATAAGTCGTTTGATAACTATAATGAACGCCGGCATTTAAACTATAAAAAACAGGCATTTTTAATAATTGATTTTCTCCACTAGCCCTATTTACATCAAAACCAGTACTTCCAAATTGATTTCCAAAAGTGAGATTCACCCTATCCAAATATCTTTTTCCAAGGGTCGATTGAAATCCGACACCTACCGTATTATTTTCATTGAGATTCAGGTGGTAGCTGACGGAGCTGCTGACATAAGAACTTTTAAGTAAGCCATAATTTGACTGATCTCCTAAAAATAATAATCCCAGCCCTAAAATATTTTTATTTCTTTTTTTATCAGCAAATACATTGGCATCCAATCCCATCGTATAAGTTCTGTAAGGTGTTTTTCCAATACTCCATTGATCCCTATAATTGCTCATTAGCCTATATTTTCCATAACCTGTGCCAACTAACGCAGGATTTATGGTAGCCGGCGACATGAAATATTGCGAAAAATGGGGGTCTTGGGCCGAACCCTGCACGCTACAAAAAACCAGTATTATACAAATGAATTTCAGGCCCCTCATCGTAATAATATTGATTGACCTCGTTTAAAAACCGTTTCTCCATCTGATCCAACACCTTCCGCCATCCAAACATAAGAATCTATGGGTTGTAAAATACCATTGAACGTTCCATCCCAATAAGAATTCTCATTGGTAGTTTCAAATAATAATTGCCCCCATCTATTAAAAATTCTGAAATACTTTAATTTTGTTATACCGATGTTATAAAATTTTAATTGATCATTTTCACCGTCATTATTAGGGGTAAAAGCCTCCGGAACCATAATATCCGTTTTTTCAAAAACATTCACTTGTAGGGTATCTGTAGTTTTACACTTATTGGCAGAATAAATATCAATTAAAAATTCCTGATTCATATTGGAATTATACATAGGATTATAGGAATTCCAACCCCTCAGATCAACGCTAGGCTTCCAATCATAAGTCACTCCAAATTTTCTGGCAAAAAGAGATTGTGGTAAATTCCTACTGACATTCATAACCGGGTAACGAATACCAGCAATAGGCTGTTCGACCTGAATTTTCCTACTTTTCATTGGAATTTGTTCAGGGCATTCCTCTATTTCTATGCTCAAAGTAACATTAAATAAACCAGATTTTTGAAATGAATGAACAGGCGATTTATTATAAGAAACGCCGGTTCCATCGCCAAAGTCCCAAATATATTGATAATTATCCCCACCTTTAGTTTCATTTAAAAAAGCTACAGGAAACTTAATACATGAATTTATGAAAGAAAAATCAGGTTTTGGAATGTTTACATTATTTAAATTTATTTTTGTGTCAGATAAGGTCATACACCCATTTGAAGAAACGGCTTTTACCTCATAAACGCCACCCCGATGAGCTTTTAACTGACTGGAAGTTGCTCCCACAATAGGCTGTCCATTAAAGTACCAGTAAACCAAACCATTAGTAACAGCATTTAAAGTGATTGGGACACTATCGCAAATAAAATAGGTTGAAGGCTGCAATAAAGAAATAGTAGGATTATCATAGACTTCAAATGGAAACTGGTCCGATATGGTGGCACAACCATCCTTATTTGAGATCATAACCTGATAATTCCCTGCCTGTTTCACCATAATTTCAGTGTCAACGGAGTCCCAAACTACATTATCTTTAAGCCATTTGATTTCATTTAATTTGTCAACTTCACTGGAAGAAATGCTAAGAACAGAAGAATCTCCAGCACAAAAAGCAGTCTTTCCATTTATTTTTAAATCTATCTTGGGATTTGGTAATAATCTAATATACTTTTCGATAGTATCTCTGCATTTATTAACATCTTCAATGAGTAAACCAATGATAAAAAGACCTGTATCCTTAAATGTAGTTTTAAGAACTTCCGCATAATTCTTTTTATCACCGGCAATTACCCATTGTCTTTTATTGATATCTGAACCATTCGCTGAAATAGATTTATCTTGAAATTCAAATAAATTATTTCCAAAACATTGAACTGCCTGATTAACATCAAAATCTGCTACTAATGAATTTGCTTCCGGTTTGGTTAAATAAATTCTCTTTTTACTTACTCCACAACTACCACCTACAACAGTAAAGGTATAATAGCCTTCATCCTTTTCAGAAAATGAAGGAATATTTAAATTTAAATCTTTTGAATAAAACTTATTTGGACCTTCCCAAAAATAGCTGCTTGATTTATCTATTTTAGGATTTAACTGAATGGACGCTCCAAAACAAAAGGAAGAAAGGGCATCGCAAGCTGATTCCTCTATATTTTCAAAAACGATCGTTGTATTTGAAAAGTCCGAAAAATAACCATATCGCGTAGTTGAACTTTGGTCACCATGAATGATTCCCAAGTGAAATCGCCCCACTTTATTACTAACGGAAGCAGTTTGCCCCGCTTTTAATTGACTCAATGGCATATTTTTTCTATAAACCATCCACGAGCCGTCAGACCCATTTACTTCTATAAAATCAATTGCCTTTATAATATTTGGTAATCCATTAAAATAAAAATCATTAATATTTTCTCTTTTAGTAATAATATTTACAAAAAAATCCTGATTAGTGGCTCTATTTACATTGACCACGCCGGAACCGGTACAAGAAAGTCCAGGTAAAATGGCACCCCCAATTTCACATCCGAATCCGGAAATATGAAAAATCTGAACGGGAAAACTGGTATTTACAAAACATGCATTTTCATTTAAAATTCCCTCATAAAAACTGCCTTTATTAAGGGTTATTTTAAGTATTCCATTTACATAAACCTTGGTAGAATCTTGAATGGGAAAAATAAAATATCTGTCAGCAGAAAAAAAATATCCTTTCATGATAGCAAATTCACTACCCGCTAAATCATCAGGGATAAGTTGATCGCCAGCAGTATCAGCGCAACCAAACCCAGGTAATTGAATGGAATCATCCTTTATGGTAATGGCAATAGGCTTGTTGGAAAGTACAATAGTTCCTCCTGCGCGCTGATTGGGTATTTTGGAAATATTTTCAAAAGAATAGGTTTGTCCCTTGTTTAATAAAATAATGATTTCCTTCTTTGATTCATGACCTGCTAAATCTTTGGCTGGATACACTTTTACCGTCGTACTGTCTTCCGTGGCAACGATGATAAAATTAGAGGTGTAAAGTGGATAGTTCCATGAGGATAAGCTCATTTGCTGTGGAACGGTAAATTTCTCACCCAGACTATTTGTTCCTTTCAATGAAAAAAGGTCCCCATTTAAAGCATCTGCAATATCATAGTAACAACTTATTTTACATGACGATTGAATCAATAAACCTCTATTCTGAGGTTTATTGATGCTATCACACTCAATAATGTGTTTAAATTTGGTCAGGTCTATGGAATAAGATGAATTTTTAGGGACAGTTACTTCTATTTTTTTAAAGTCATTGTTTGAAGGTTGGGAAATGACAACATTTGCATCTTCCCCATGGGTTGAAATTCTTAATATAATTGGATCATCCCCATGTCTCACTTGTAAATCAGGGGCGGCAAACCAAAACTCATTCCCAATTTGAGAAAAAACAAACTGGAAGGTAAAAAGAAAAAAAATACTAAAAAAAAACTTATGAATCATTTTAAACTAGCTTGTAATTCATAAATTTAACCTATATAATTTAAAATCAGAAATTATTTAAAAATGATAAAAATGAGATTCCATCAAATTAAAACGTTTTACAACCCTCTTCAGGCTTGTGAAAGCCATGCCGATAAGAATTACAGCAAATCACCCTTGAAACCTAAGAAGTTAATTCAATTTTTGAAAGACAAGCAACTGATTAAATATTTTGATATCCATTCAGCGTTTCCGGCCTTGACGAAAAATGATTTATTAACAGCTCATACCGTTGAATACGTGGATAATTTTTTGGAAGGAAAAGGTAATTGTGAATCCAATGGTTTAAAGTGGAGCAAAGAATTTTCCGAAGCGGTCTTAATGAATAATGCCTCCTTTTATACTGCTATAAGAAATTCGGTGGTGAATCCTCAAGAGATTAGTTTCAGTCCTTCCAGCGGTTTTCATCACGCTCGTCCCAATCGAGGCTCCGCATTTTGCACCTTTAGTGGGCAGGTAATCAGCTCATTGAAGATTTGGGAGGAATTCAAAATGTCAGGTTGCTATCTCGATCTGGATGGTCATTTCGGAAATTCCATTGAAGATACAAGGTCTTTTACTCGCAACTTGAATCATGCGATTCCCCCCGGATTTAATTTTAACCCAAAGCTTTATGATGCTGAATACTTTGGAGAAGTTGAAAATTTTATAGGAAAAACTCTGGAACCTGCTCTCCTTGCAGGTAAAATTCATTACATAGTCTGGTGTCATGGCGCCGATTCACATAAGGAAGATCAGTTGGGAGACCAATGTAGCACAGAATGGTGGATGAAATGTGCCGAATATTTTTGGCAATGGGTGAGAGAAATGGATGCTAAACTAGGCAGGAATCTTCCCGTTTCTTGTGCCCTTTTTGGCGGTTATCGCGATGATGATTTCAACTCCGTCCTCAGTCTTCATACCGGAGATTTAATGTCCTGCGTTAAAAATTGTCTGGAAATAGATGTTGATTATCAGGTGGTTGTAAAGCCCAGAAAAAGGTAGAATGGATCATTTTTATTTTATAAAAACACCCATTCCACCTGCATCTTATTCCTTTTCCTACTTAGCCAAAGCCTTCAATGTATCAATAATCGTTTCATTAATAACTTCCCATGGAAAATTTTCATTTCCAAAATGCCCATACGATGCCGTTTGAGCGTAGATAGGATTTCTCAATTTAAAAACATCGATGATTTGATTAGGCTTTACGGGAAATAAATCATAAACGACCTTCACTAATGTGGACAAATCGCAACGATGCGTACCATAAGATTCAATATGAATAGACGTTGGTTCGCTCACGCCGATGGCATAAGACAACTGCACCGTACATTTGTCCATCAAACCGGATGCCACTAGATGTTTAGCAATATACCTCGCTGCATAAGCGGCACTGCGATCCACTTTGCTTGGATCTTTTCCAGAAAAAGCACCACCACCATGGGGACAACTTCCACCGTAGGTATCCACTACAATCTTACGACCCGTTAAGCCCGTATCACCGTGGGGACCGCCTATGGTAAAACTTCCCGACGGATTAATGAGATATTCCGGTCGATTTTTCTTTATCCACTGCCCTAGAATGGGTTCAATCACTTTTTCAATAACAGCCGTGCGAATATCTGCCTGGGAAATACTTTCGTCATGTTGGGTAGAAACGACCACCGTGTCCACCGAAACTGGCACCCCTTTTTTATAAGTTAGGGTTACCTGAGATTTAGCGTCGGGACGAAGCCAGGGAAGGGTCTTGTCTTTGCGAAGTTCATGCAGTTTTTTAACGATATTGTGAGATAGCATGATGGCTAATGGCATCAATTCTTTGGTATCGCGACAGGCATGGCCAAACATAATACCCTGATCTCCAGCACCGCCATCCACTACACAGTCAAAGATTTCACTACTTTGAGTATGCATCACATTTAGAATGATTGCCTTATGGCAATTGAAGCCAACGGCATCGTTATCGTAACCAATGTCCTTCAAAACGGTTTTGGCAATCTCAACGGGATCAATTTTAGCATGGGAAGTGACTTCACCGGCAATAACGAGTATATTGGTAGTGATAAGGCATTCGCACGCGACCTTTGATAAAGGGTCAAGCGTTAAATAAGCATCCAGAATAGCATCTGAAATTTGATCGGCAACTTTGTCAGGATGACCAGCTGAAACGGATTCACTGGTAAATTGAAATCGGTTGTTCATAATATGTATTTGATTTAAGTGACCCTACATGACAAGACCATTGAGTCTGTTGCGGCAAAATCAAAACACAAAACAACGCGAAAAAGAACGCATCCAGAGGATTAGCGCCAATAAAACGGCATGTTGAGAAGAAAAAATTCATTTCCCTTTGTTTTTGACATCAAGTCCGCATCATTTTACCACCGCAGCAGGGTTAGTGCTCGGTTGGTGACCTTTTGGTCTCGTGATACTTTTTTAAAATTGTTATAATACAAGTAGGTAACATGATGAGTTAAAAAAAGGTTTTACCTTTAAATGATATTTTTAAAAAAATCACAGTTTAACTATTTCTTGTTTTTTGCATCACTTTCAGTTAATATTTGACATTTAAATTTATGAATTAATTAACTTTCCAATATTAATTCTTCCATTGCTTTGCCACAAAAAAAATGACATGAAATTTAAAGCCTTCCTTTTTTTAATTATTGCAGCTTTTATGGCTGGCAATTCCTTTGCCCAAACAGCAGAAGCACTCAATAATCGTCGAATCTTACTTCCAAATGGCTGGTCATTGACCCCGGTTGGAAAAAATTTGCCCGTGGGGGATCTCCCTTTAAATCTGGTAGTTAGTCATAATAAAAAATTAATGGCTATTACCAATAATGGGCAATCCACCCATTCCATTGACTTGATTGAT
>JAFMBH010000198.1 GCA_017858735.1 Bacteroidota bacterium | reverse complement strand
TAACGGATAAATAAAGAAGGCAAAATACCCCTTAATTCTGCCGGATTTATGGATAAATCTCTTGAAAAAGTCTTATTATCTCTTGAAATTTCAAAATAGGAACTTGCTTTTATGACTATGTTGGAAGTCAGATTCAATATTTGATAATTTATCTCTTTTCCTTCTGTTGCGACACCAGGTTTTGCCTTATCGAAAGTAATTAAATTTAAGCTATGAAAAACACCTATGGGCTTTGCCGGACTCATCAAATTATTGATTTTAACCTCGTCCAAAAATAGTTGACTTGCTCCTTTTTCTATATTGGATAAATATTGAAAGGCGATATAAGTATTGGCGGATTTATACTTAGTGATATCCAAAGAGGCGATTTGCCGCCAATTTTCATCTTTTAAAGTAGGATAAATTACCTCTAACTCCTTCCAGTTATTTGTACCAGGTTCAGGTCTGGAAGCCTGATTTACTGCAATATAGACTTTCAAAGGAATCCCTTTAAATCTACTTTTAATCGCGAACGATATGGAAGGATTTGTATAAAGCGACAAATCGAGGGAGGGTGAAATGAGCCAATCATTATTATCTCTACCGCCAATGCCTGGCGTAAAACCATTTATGACCACTCCATTATTTGATAGATAACCATCGGAAGTGCAACGCCAGGTGCTGTCGCCCAGTAGGTTAGCCACTTGCCATTCGTCGATTAAAAATGAACTACATTTATTAAAAGAATATTCATAAATAGGCCAGTCATTGGTTGTGAAATTCCAGATTTCCTTGGTATTAATGCCAGGAAATGTATTTCCCGACACATCAGAAAATAATCCTGCAGGTATTTCAACATCATAAGTTGTAGATAATTTAAGATTTCCTACCAGGAAAGAAGCGGTATTTCCTGCAATATTGATTTGACCAGAGGGAATAACTGAAGTAATTTCGCGGGTATCTGATTTGCGTATAAGAATATTTCCACTTCCAATTTTTATGGTTTTTGAAAAGGCAACACTGAAAGACGATGTAACATTTACGCCTTTGCTCATATTTTTTGGAAAAAGGGAAATGATAGTAGGAGGTTCGTTATTACTGACGCCTAAAATAGCTTCCATTTTAAAATCCTCTATACCCAAAGCATCATCGGCACCTGTTGCATTAAAGTCTTTCCATCTCAGATAAAATTTTTGACCAGGTTCAAGATTTAAATCCTTGATAAGGTAAGTAATAAGCACTTTATTTTCTGGCAAATTACCATTTAACGGACCTACTGCTCCTGCTTTTACTGGAGCAATCAGATCAAGAGAATCTATGTCCTTCCAAGTTCCATTAGATAAATTAGTGGCATCAAAACTAATCTGAAAATCCAATCTATCTATTCTATTTAATGCACCAAGCCGCCATTGTTCTCCCGTATAAGTTACTTTTAATCCTGAAAAAGAAGAAGAGGTAGCATTGGTAAAACCAGCGCCAAGAGTAGAAATTAAAGAACCAGATTGAAGGCAACCCAGGGAGCGATCCTCGTCATCTATCACACCAAAACTGTAGGTATCTCCTGAATTAGCCGTTCCGTTAGATGCTGTATATAAAACATTTGCATTCGTTCCGGACTCTTCAAACAACCAGCCAGTGGGAAGAATATTACTATTACCTGTTTTTACCAGCGTATTAAAATTTTCCTGATAATTACTTTCGCTTAACTTAATTTGTGCTAAAAGTGGCATGGTAACTAAAGAGCAAAAAGTAATAATGGCTAAAGATTTGATGCCTAAATGTTTCATTTTGTGGGTGTATCTTTAAAATAAAATAAAGATATCAACCTATCAGATAATTATACTTTTTATATGAATTATTAACCAAAACTTAATAAAAAATTGGTCTGTTCATACATTTCACATAGTCAATGAGGTTCAATATGTATGAGTACATGACCAAGTTGCGGTATTTCAGCCCTCAAGGTATCTTTTAGTTGATGCGCTAAATTATGTCCATCTGTTACAGAAATGGAACCATTGACCTTGGCGTGTAAATCAACATGATAAATCATTCCTACTTTTCGAATAAAACATTTTTCGGTAGCAATGATGCCGTCCACCGTCAAAGATATCCTTCGAATATCCTCCACCAGATCATCATAAAAATGCTCATCCATTATTTCACCTAAAGCAGGTCTGAAAATCAGGTAACTATTGTAAAAAATAAATCCTGAGGCAAACAATGCGGCCCAATCATCTGCCGATTCATAACCTTTTCCTAACATTATAGCCATTGAAATACCAATAAATGCGGCTACAGAGGTAATTGCATCACTCCTATGATGCCAGGCATCGGCTTTTAAAGAAGAACTATTGGTTTCTTTGCTTTTTTGGATTACAATTCTAAAAGACAGTTCCTTCCAGGCAATAATTAATGCCAAAACAATAAGCGTCCATTTTTCAGGTAAAGCATGTGGATTTCTTATATTTTGGATGCTTTCGTGAGCAATGATTGTAGCGGAGATTACCAAAAAGCCCACCAATAAAAAGGTAACTAATGGTTCTATTTTTCCGTGACCATAAGGATGATTCTTGTCTGCAGGTTTATTGGCATATTTCAATCCAAATAACACCAAAATAGAGGAAAATATATCCGTGGTTGACTCAATAGCATCGGCAATGAGCGCATAAGAGTTTCCAAAAAATCCAGCGAAGCCTTTAACCAGCGCTAAAAAACCATTCCCAACAATACTAAATACAATCGTATTTATTGCCTTCTTTTCATTACTTAAGGTTGACTCAAACATGAGCGTAATTTAGTCTTTATGTCGGAAAAATTCCCTCCAATGAAAAACTTAACTCAGGAAAAATGCGTGAATGCAGGATATCAGGGGAATGTACTGCAGAAAGACCAACAAATTTGCCCTCTTCATTTAGTAAATAGGGCAAAACAAAGGAATCAATGGGATGAAAAATCCAATATTC
>JAFMBH010000086.1 GCA_017858735.1 Bacteroidota bacterium | reverse complement strand
GTTGATAGAACGACCTATATTCTGAATAAACCCTTGTTTCTAAGCCTGTTTTTTCGAAACGGTTTAGATCTGACAGTAAACTATTCAACGTTGACGATTGATCATTACTTAAGGCATAATAATTTCCCCGGGTAATTCTGGCTATGGTTTGTAAATTTTCTTCTTCCAGTTTAGAAATGACTGGATTACCATTTTCGTCTGTTTTAAATGAATTAAAGCCACTGGAATAATCAGGAATTTTTGCCCCTTCAAGCGTACCAATTCCGATAGTAAACGCAGAAATTCCTTTTTGAGCAGCTTGTCTGGCTGCGTCTTCTAAACCTGGTTCGTGATTTTCCCCATCACTCAAAATAATCAATGCTTTGCCATTGGCCTTTTTGTAAGAAAAGTAACGGAGTGCGACAGAAATAGCGGAAGAAAAATTGGTGCCTTGATTACTTACTATGTCAGGAGAAAGCGTTTGAAGAAAAAGCAGGAGGGCTCTGTAATCTGTTGTTAAGGGCGTTTGAAGATAGGCATTGCCAGCAAAAACGATGAGACCTATTCTGTTTCCTGTCAAAGATCGGATAAGTTCCTCTGAAAGACGTTTTAAACGGTCGAGCCTACTGGGAGGCATATCAGCCGCCATCATTGATTTTGAAATATCCAGCGCAAGAAAAACATCAAAACCATTGGTTTTTACAACCTCCGATTTGGTACCCATTTGAGGATTAGCCAAAGAGATAAGGACGAAAAATATCCCTAAAGTAAAGAAGACTATCTTTCGTTTGTTTAACTTATTAACCGTGGGGCTGTCGTTTAATAATAAAGAAGCATTGCCAATACGCGCTAACTCCTTTTTCTTTTTCCGACAGACAAGGAAGTGAATGAGACCTAATATGGGTAAAATACAGAGGCCAAATAAAAAAGCAGGATGTTCGAATCTAAACATAAAAAACATTTATGGAGTACTTCGAAACACGGTTATTCTTAGCAATCTTTCCGTTATTAAAAGGAAGAGTGCAAAACCGGCAAACCAAAAATAAAGATCTTTAAATCTTTTAAATCGGGTTACTTCTAACGTAGTTTTCTCTAATTTATCAATTTCAGCGTAAATATTTTCCAGGGAACGTTCGTTGGTTGCCCTATAATATTTCCCACCTGTAAGCGTAGCCATTTCGCGCAATAAAGGTTCATCTATTTCAACTTGAGCCAAACCGAAAATATATTCCCCATCACTTCTTCGGCTAACAGGTGTTAAAGCAGCGCCGGAAGTTCCCACGCCAATAGTATAAACTTTAACATTGTACTTAACAGCAATTTCAGCGGCCGTTATAGGTTTCAAATATCCTGCATTATTGACGCCGTCGGTAAGTAATATAACCACTTTACTTTTGGCGTCACTGTCTTTAATCCTATTTACTGCCGTACCCAAACCCATGCCAATAGCTGTTCCGTCTTCTAAAAGTCCACATTGCAAATTGGCTAAATATTCTTTTAAAATATCATGATCACTCGTAAGTGGACAAGGGGTAAAAGCTTCGCCAGAAAAACTTACCAGTCCAAGGCGGTCATACTTTCTCTTGTCTATAAATTGGGCCGCTACCCGCTTACATACCTCCAGGCGATCAGGTTTAAAATCCTGAGCCAGCATACTACTTGAAAGATCCACTGTTAACATGATATCAATACCTTCCGCATTGACTTTTTCTTCTTGTAGTGCTAATTGTGGTCTTGCCAGTGCCAAAATGAAAAGAAGAAAAGCCAGCAAGCGAAATATAATCAGATAAGGCAGTAGGGTAACCCGCCAGTTTTTTTTAAATTTTAAAAGACTACTACTTTCAGGTAAATTAATAGTGTCTATTTTTTTTGTGTAATACTTCTTTAGGATAAAATAAATAAGCGGAATAAGAGCCCATAAGAGCAGATAGTATGGATTTCTAAACGATAATTCTTTGATTAGTTCAATCATAATAATAAGGGTAATTATTTATTTTCAGAGGTGATTGAACTTTCCTCTGACAGAAATTGGGTTAAAAATAGTTTCACCTCCTGAAACGCTTCTTCATGGAAAGAATAAGTGGGTTCATATTTTGCAAATTTTACTAAATCTACGGTTTTCATCCAGGCAATCATTTTTTCAGAGAGAAGAGATGATATGGGTAAATGCTGTATTTTTTCCAACACTTCAGCGGTGGGTAAATCCAATAAATTAACCTCAAATTGTTTCTCCAGAAATGCCCGAAAAATAACACCCAATTCATAATGATAATTAACAAAATCCTTCTGTTCAAGGAAATTTTGCTTAGACAACCAGTCCATTTTTTCAAGCGCCTCTTTTACCGGGGAAACTATTTCAAGCGGAATTTCAGGGGTAGTAATCTTGATTTTTCTTCTTTTTCTAAGCCATAAAACAATTAAAAATAATATAAAAAGTCCGCACAAAACATAGATTAACGGTAACCAATCTTGCCAGTTTTTATTTTCATTCCAAATATCTCTGATCGGTTTTATTTCCGAGGAGTCTTTTTTCATAGGGAGAGGCAAGACCTTAACTTGAATACTATTCGACGAAATGGAGTCAAAAGATGTTTGGTTTCCTGATACGGGAAATCTAATAGGACCTAAAGTATATTGTCCTGGTTCAAATGAAGTTAATAGTAATTCGCGAATGAATTGTTGTTCTCCGTTATCGAGTAAAATGGTATCAGTGGAGATCGTTTTTAACAGTTCGAAAGGACTGTCACCTATCATTTGTTTAAACGAAGGAAAAGTAATATTTTCTTCCAACCCATAAGTTACACTGATTTTAACGGAAAGAGGGTCGCCAATAATTAATTGTTGCTTGTCTGTGGATATAGAAATCGTCTTTTGTGCATTCAGCGTAAAAGAGAAAAGGAAACCAATAAAATATGCAACTAGTCTGGTATTCATCAAGAGGCTCTTTTTTTGAAAAACTGGAGGAGAGCAAGAACGTAGGAATCTTGAATACTCATATCTATGACGCCCGTTTTACTTTTTTTAAAATGTCGGTAAAAAGCATCTTTATTTTTTCTGAAAGTGAGGGTATAGGAAGCCATAGCATCCCGGTCATGGGTGTCAATCCAACCTGTTTCACCTGTTTCAGGATCCCTTATTTGCAATAGTCCGACATCGGGGAGTTCAGCTTCACGAGGGTCGGAAACCCTGAATCCGATAATATCATGTTTTTTAGCGGCTATTTTCAAAGCAGTTTCATAATTGTCTGCTTGAAAATCACTTAAAATAAAGCAAATAGCCTTTTTCTTGAGAATATTGGTCAGATATTGAAGAGCGAGCGCTATATCAGTACCCGAAGTATCGGGTGTAAAATCCAATAACTCCCGAATAATTCTTAGCGTATGTTGTTTACCTTTTTTAGGGGGAATAAATTTTTCAATTTTGTCAGAAAAGAGAATAACCCCTACCTTGTCGTTATTTTGGCTGGCAGAAAAGGCAAGCATGGCACAAATTTCCGTAAAAACCTCTGATTTTCGCTGTAATTTACTTCCAAAGGAGGAAGAACCACTAACATCCACTAAAATCATAATGGTAAGTTCCCTTTCTTCTTCAAATATTTTTACGAAAGGTTCATTGGCCCTTGCGGTAACATTCCAATCAATATTTCTAACATCGTCTCCATATTGGTAACTGCGAACTTCACTAAAAGACATACCTCTCCCTTTGAAGGCACTATGATATTCACCTGAGAAAATATTTTTACTCAGTGATTTAATTTTCAATTCGATACGACGAACCTTTTTTAGTAATTCTGCAGTGTCCATAGAAGGTATAAATTAGGGAACTTCTATTTTATTAAGGATCTTAGTAATGATATCCTCCTGGGTTACATTTTCTGCTTCTGCTTCGTAGGTTAAGCCAATACGATGTCTTAAAATATCGGGACAAATCTGGCGGATATCTTCCGGGATAACAAAACCACGTCTGTGAAGGAAAGCGTTGGCTTTACCGGCTATGGCCAGATTAACGCTGGCGCGCGGAGAAGCGCCGTACTGGATAAGATTGGACAATTCCCCAAGACCATAATTTTGAGGAAAACGGGTAGCGAAAACAATATCGAGGATATATCTTTCGATTTTCTCGTCCATATATATCCTTTTGACGGACTGCCTGGCTTTTAAAATATCAGCAGGTTGAACGACGGCACGGATGGTATTTTCCGGATTTTCCTCCAGTAAACTGCGCCGAATGATTTCTTTTTCTTCCAATAAAGTTGGATAACCAATTTTCACTTTTAGCATAAAACGATCTACCTGAGCTTCTGGCAAAGGATAAGTACCCTCTTGCTCAATAGGGTTTTGAGTAGCCAAAACCAGAAAAGGCTCTTCGAGAAAAAAGGTTTCATTACCAATGGTCACCTGTTTTTCCTGCATAGCTTCCAGTAAGGCACTTTGAACTTTAGCCGGGGCTCTGTTTATCTCATCGGTGAGGATAAAATTAGCAAAAATGGGTCCCTTTCTAACGGTGAACTCATTTAGGCTGGGATTATATATCATGGTGCCAATGATATCGGCGGGTAGTAAGTCTGGGGTAAATTGGATGCGACTAAATTTTGAATTAATAGCTTTTGATAAAGCTTTAATGGCCATAGTTTTAGCTAATCCAGGTAAACCTTCCAATAAAACATGTCCGTTTGTCAAGAGGCCTAAAAGTAAGCGGTCAATCATTTGTTCCTGACCAACAATAACTTTTTGCGTTTCCCTTTTTAAATCTTCTAAAAAAGCGCTATCAATACGAATTTGTGTATTAATCGCTTCAATATCAATATTTTGCATAATAAACACGTTTATTTTTAAAAATAGTTTACAAAAATGCAGATTTTTTCCAAGAGTGCAAACAACTAAAATGGTTGTTTTTTAGAAAGGGAATCTCTCTTTTCAAAAAGAGGCTTAAGGGGAATATCTTCATCTAGTTTTTTAAAGGTTGGCGTTTCTGGTCTTTCAGGCTTTGCTGGTTGAAAGAGCGTATCCCGCATTTCTCTTGCTTCTGCAATTAATATGGAATCGAGCAAACGGGTAGCTTCGGTAAGTAAGCCTTCTTCACATTGAGCTTTTCGAATGGAAACATATTCATTTACCCTTTCATCCACTTCATTTTGAATAAGTTGCTGAATCTCATCAGGAGAATATTCTTCATTATTCAAGCAGCTGCAAGTGAAGAAAAGCAGGTAAGGCATAAATAAAAAAGGAAAGGTTTTATTTATTTTCATTCTGCAAATACTTTAACCTTAAATTTTCCTCCTCGGAAAGTCGAACATTTCGCATGGAATCCAGAAGCATCTGAATTTTTTTTACTTTGTTCGCTTCACATGTTGAGTCTAATTGTCTTCCTAAGGGATTGACTATTCTTAAATACAAGGTATCAACTTCTGTTCTTTGGGTGGAAGTAAGTTTTAAAGGTGGAGGTTTGGAGCAGGCAATAAACGTTATAGATATCCACAGAAAGCATAGATATTTAGAAAAGGACAATACATCGGATTTTCGTAAAAACAGGTTCGTCATGGATTAATAATATCAACGTTACGTTTTTTCCTCAGCTCGAAATTTTTTCCAAGATAAACTTTCCTTACCATTTCGTCATCAGCAAGTTCCTGGGCGGTTCCTGCTTTTAAGATACTACCTTCAAACATTAAATAAGCACGGTCGGTTATGGAGAGGGTTTCCTGTACATTATGGTCAGTGATAAGGATGCCAATATTTTTAGTTTTTAGTCGCGCTACAATACCCTGAATATCCTCCACGGCAATGGGATCAATACCTGCAAAGGGTTCATCAAGTAAAATAAAGTAAGGATCTACCGCCAGGGCGCGGGCAATTTCTGTGCGGCGACGTTCTCCACCGGATAAAGTATCGCCCCGATTTTTTCTTATTTTAGTTAAGCCAAATTCGTCTAATAAACTTTCTAATTTTTCATTTCTCTGATGCGAAGAAAGAGAAGTCATCTCGAGAATAGCCTTGATATTGTCTTCAACACTTAATTTACGAAATATGGAGGCCTCCTGCGGCAGATAACTTATTCCTTTTTGAGCTCTCCGAAACATGGGTAAGGAAGTAATTTCGTCCTCTCCCAAAAATACTTTACCGGCATCGGGTCTAATAAAACCAACGAGCATATAAAAAGTAGTGGTTTTTCCCGCACCGTTTGGACCTAACAGCCCAACAATTTCCCCTCTATTAACTTCGATGGAAACTTTTTTCACAACGGGTCTTTTACCGTAATATTTTTCCAGCGATGTTGACTGTAATAGCATGATATTAAAATTGTGTTGGTATGAAACCTGATTAATCAACAAGAATGACTTTGTGTATAAAACGGAATCCAACAGAAAGTTCAACGGTTAAATTAGCTATTTTTCTTTCGGGAATAGTTATCAATGAGGAAGATCCATAAGGATTAGGATTTCTAATATTAGGTATGGCAGGTTGGTTATATTGTTGAGAAAGATCAGGATTAACGGATAATTCGACAATCATACCAATTAATTTTGAAAAAGGTAGCTCCATACCGCCACCTACAGAAAAACCATAGTTAAATTTACGGACGAAGCCCTCAAAAGGATAAATATAAGAGTAAAAAGGATTTATGGACGGATCTCCAAATCCAAATTTGGTATTAACCGTGTAATCCCCTCTAACACCAAACATATAATAAGGTTGCCCCCCCATGAAACCACTTCCAATTCTCTGTTTTGCACCGACAATCAAGGATACATTTCTAAATTCTAAGGGAGTGAATTGGCTGGGTAAGGTCTGTTGAGATCCATCGGGTCGAATAAAAACCGTAGAATAAGTTCGCAGTGAACTACCTTTTATGTGATAACCAGCTTGAGCAAACAAAGAAAAAGGGCTGTCTTCCTCATACGATTCTATGAAAACACTGCCTTGGTAACGAAAAAGAGGTTCGGTCTGAAAGCTATTATCCCAGCGTTGCAAACCCATTAACGGACCCCCTTTAAATCCAAAAGCAGAACTTTGCGCGTAAGTATTAACAGAGAAAAAGATGCACAAGAACAAAAGGATAATATTTCTCATAATAGGTAACTTTTGTGTAGTTAGGTAAATGACAGGTACAAGGTAAACAAAAATAAAAAGAAGAGATAAATTAGCACAAATTGTTATTATTTACGCAAGGAACGGATCTTAATTTTTTTTCCATTTAGTTTCAATTTTGTACCTATGGTTGGTTCTTCCTTTTCGAAAAGTCTGTTTCTCTTGCGGAGAGGCTCTGTTTGAATGGCATAATAGTCTGCAATACGTTGTAATGTTTCATTGGCCTGAACGACATGCCATTTTTGCTCCCCATGAAATTCTTTTCTTTTAGGCTCAAGAAAAATGCGTTGGTTTTCCGAAAGTTGATCCAATGACTTATTTGATAAGTGAGGATTAAACTTAGGGAGTTTTTTTAGAGGGATATCATACATTTTTGCAATGTCAGTAAGTTTTATTCCTGGTTTTGCATAAACAAATCGAACCTCATTCATTACCCAAACGCCCGATTGGGAATTGTCAACGACAGCGGCTGTTTTCACAGATTCCTTTTGGAGGATTTTTTCACTTTTTGAAGTTTCAGCCTGAACCTCAAAGGTAAGTTCTACCGGCGGTTTTTGAACCGGCTGTATTTTATGAAGTTCAAATTTTTCAATAATGGAAATAAGTTTGTCGCCATAAGCTGGATCGGTAGCGTAGCCCGCCTTTTTAAGACCATGAGCCCAGCCTTTATAGTCTTCAGGGGCTAAGGTAAACAAATTACTATATCTTGGTCTTTGTGTAAGCCAAAGAGAATGAGCGTGATAACTTTCTTCCGGGGAAGAAAATTTACGAAAACAAGAGGGAATTAACCTGCCTTTATCATCTCGGTCGTCATCTTCTTTAAAGTAGGTTAAACCGGTCCAGTCATTGTGACATTTCATGCCAAAATGATTGTTTGCCTCGGTGGCGAGCGTACTAAATCCTGCATTTGATTCCAACAAACCCTGTGCAAGTTTTATCGCAGCGGGAATGCCTGTAAGTTCCATTTCTTTTAAGGCTATCCACCTGAATTGTTCTATGTATTTCTTTTTTACGTCAATATCACCTTGAGCTATTCCGGGAGATGAAATAATAACAGTAAAAAAGAGAGAGAGAAAACATTTTTCTATCCTGCATAAGGTGAATGCAGCCATTCTGTTTGGGCTGATAAAATTGATTTCAGCCAACTTAAATATATAATATTTCATGTGTTTATAAATCGTTCTCATCCTTTTCGGTTCCATCCAAAAGTTCATTAAGAACGCAAAGATATCATTTTTGATATTTGATGCCCAGGCATTTTGTGTGAAGAAACGAAGCATCGCATCTGCATCTGATTTTTGTTTGAATGGGTGGAATGTTCGAATGGGTGGAGACGCGAAGCATCGCGTCTCTACGTATTAAAAAATTTATCTTTATTCCAATTGGTAGGATTATTGATGATTTAGTCTGAAATAGTTTGAAATGATTTGTCATTGAGAATAATATGGTCGTAAAAACGGGTTTGCCAATGAAAATCTGGATTTGTTTTTCGAGCTAAAATGCTTACTGATGATTTAAAGCCACGAATGATAGATGCCAAATTTTTTGATTGTGGACCAAACTGATTGGGAACAATTGTAGAGACGCGATGCTTCGCGTCTCCATGCTTCGCGTCTCCATTTTCAGTATTATATACATTGCTGCCAATACCAATAATTGCATGAAAATGATTGGGCATTATCATGAATTCACCAATCCATAAATTCATATCAGGCCGCAGCATAAATGTTTTTAACCATTCGGTTTTTACTATTCCACCAATTTCAGACAATATTATTTCTTCTTTTATAATTTCGCCAAAAAAATGAACCATTTTTTGTGTACAAATTGTTATGAAATACAATGAAGCGTTACCATAATTCCAATTTGGTAAACGTGTTGAATGTATGCGATATTTTTTCTGATATTTATCCATATTTGTTTCAATGTGTTTAGACGCGAAGCATCGCGTCTCTACCGGACGGCTAATTTTCCACGATCGCCAAATGCCAGGACTAATTTATCTAAATGGGCGAAGCGAGGGTCATTGGTAATACCTTTTGCATAACGGGCATATATTTGTTGTATTATGGTAGCTACTTTGAAACAGCCGAAGGCAAAATAAAAGGCACTGTCCGTGTTGTTTCTACCACTTAACTGAATATAATAATCCCAAATTTCCTGTCTCGTTTTGTTCCCGGGAAGCCAGGTTAAATTAGCGAAACTTTTTACAAGAGGATTCATTTCAGTTGCCTCGAACCAATAAGCTAAAGAGGTGCCCAGATCCATCAATGGATCTCCAATGGTACACATTTCCCAGTCTAAAACGGCTAATATTTCAGCGGGATTGGATTCATTGAGAACGAGATTGTCAAATTTGTAGTCATTGTGAATCAGGGAAGTATCGTTAGTTGAAGGCATGGATAAGGGTAGGTATTCCATCAGGAAATGCATACTGGGAATAGGAAAAGTTTCTGCATTGCGATATCGGTCTATCCATCCCGAAACTTGCCTTTGCACATAACCGTCGGGTTTGCCGAAAGTGGATATATTAGGTTGAGTGCAATCGATGGCATGTAAATCGACCAGATTTTTCACAAAGGAATCTGATAGCGAAGCCATTGTTTTTTCGTCTAAAGAGATTGACGTAGGAAGCGCATTTCTTAAAATGAGTCCTTCCACTTTTTCCATCAGGTAAAAGGGAGCGCCAATAATGGTTGTGTCAGAGCAAAAATGGATGGGTTTGGGTATTTTATGAAATAAGGGATAAAGCAAGGAAAGGACCTTGAATTCCCTCGACATGTCATGTGCGCTTTGAATATTTGCACCAATGGGCGGGCGGCGAAGTACCAATGCGCCTATGTTTGTTTCCAGTAAGTAGGTTAAATTGGAATATCCACCTTGAAACTGTTTTACATGATGTATGGTGTGAACATCGTCGAGGACTGTTTTTAGGTAATCGAGCAGTTCAGGAATGGGTAATTCCTCGCCTTTTCTTGGGTTATTTAAAATATCAGCCATAAACATTAATCATTATGTACCTTTAAACCATATTGTTGTAAAATTTTTCGTGCCAACGAAGCCTTGTGCACTTCATCTGGACCGTCGTAGATGCGTGCCCCTCTTTCTTCCCTGTAATATAAAGCCAGAATGGTGTCATCGGTCACGCCGAGTGCCCCGTGAACCTGAATGGCACGATCCAGCACTTTATGTAAAATGCCTGCAACAAAAAATTTGATGGTTGATATTTCTAATGCTGCTGCTTTTTGACCTAAAGTATCCATCTTATTAGCTGCATTTAAAACCATTAATCGGGCCGCATTAATTTCAGCCCTACTATCGGCAATCATTTCCTGAACCATTTGTTTTTCACCAAGAAATGAATTTAGGCCCGTTTTTCTGGTGGCAGCCCGTTGGCACATGAGATCAAAAGCTCTTTCACAAATACCAATCCACCGCATACAGTGGTGAATCCTACCTGGGCCAAGTCTTTCCTGAGCAAGTTTAAAGCCTTGATTTTCAGGTCCAATTAAATCACTTTCCGGTATTTTTACGTTATCATAAATGATTTCACTATGACTTGCCCACCCTGTCCCTGCATGTCCCATAATGGGAATATTTCGAACCAGATTAAAGCCAGGAGTATTGGTGGGCGATAGTAACATACTGGCTCTTTGATATGGATTTTCAGCGTCAGGATTGGTTACTGCCATTACGATAGCAAAAGAAGCTCCGTCAGCAGCAGTAGTGAACCATTTTCTGCCGTTAATAATATAATGCCCCGCTTCTTTCTTTGCCTGGGTATTCAACAGAATTGGGTTTGACCCTGCGTTATCGGGCTCGGTCATTGAAAAGCAGGAACGAATTTCACCGTTTAATAAAGGAAATAAGTATTTTTCTTTCTGTTCGTCATTGGCATATTGCAGTAAAAGTTCGATGTTTCCAGCATCGGGAGCCTGACAATTGCATGCAAAATGTCCAAAAAATGATCCGCCAAGAACTTCACTTATCTGCGCCACTTCCATTAGAGAATAACCAGGTCCTCCTTGATTTTTAGAAAGATAAGGATTCCAGGCGCCCATTTCTTTTAGGAAATCTCTATGCGTTCTAATTTCTTTTTCAACCTCTGACCAGGGCATTTTCAGCCATTTTTGCTCATGAGGAATAATTTCCTTTTTCAGGAAATCTTTCAGGTTGACAAGTAAATCATTCAGTTGATTATTTTCTGGAAGAGAAGAAATCGTATTCATAACCAATAGTTCTGTTAATATGGATAAAGTATGGATGGAAGATAGTAATTTCGCGCTAATTATTGAAAACGATAGAAATAAACATGGAGGTAATACATAAATATTTTCCAAGACTTACAGAAAATCAGCGGAGTAAATTTGCGCAAATTCCTGATTTATATGCTGATTGGAACAGTAAAATCAACGTAATATCCAGAAAGGATATTACTGAAATTATGACTCACCATGTTTTACATTCATTAGCTATTGCAAAATACATCCAATTTAAACCAGAAGCAAAAGTATTGGATCTTGGAACTGGAGGTGGTTTTCCTGGCATTCCTTTAGCCATTTTTTTCCCAGAAACCCAATTTATTCTGATGGATGGGACGGGAAAAAAAATTCAAGTGGTTCAGGCAGTTGCCGATGCCTTGGGACTGGACAATGTAACCGCCATTCATGGACGTGCGGAAGAAAGTAAATCAAAGGTTGATTTTGTGGTGAGCCGTGCCGTTGCACCCCTGGGTCAATTGGCCGAATGGTGTATGCATCTTATAAAAAAGGAAAGTGTGCATGCCGTTCCAAACGGTATGTTTGCTCTTAAAGGGGGACAATTAAATGGAGAGATAAAGGATCTGCCCAGACATTTAATTACAGAAAAGCACCCGTTAAGTAACTATTTTAAGGAAGCATATTTTGAGGAAAAATATTTGCTATTTGTTCAATAACCTGCATTCGTAGTAGTAAATAGCGAGGTATCTAGTCATGCATACCTTTGCCATTGAATATAGCAGGCATACATTTTTCAATCCTTGATTCTCTGGTTTTCGATTGTTTTGGTGCGGCGAAATGAAGGAGGTATCCTCTTTGCCTTCCGGGAGTTAAGGCGTAAAAAGCATCTTTAAACGCTTCATTTTCTTCAAATTTTTGTTGGAGCTCAGTAGGTACAGGGTAATCAGCTGTCTTTTTTAGCTCAATCCTCAATCCGGCATTTTCTATTTCCACAGCTTCAAATATATATTCCTTCAGGGTAGCTTCGATGGCTAAAATTTGATTGGGATGAGTGAATTTAATGATGCGGCCACCCTGAACATTTTCACCTTGTGAGATTAATATTTTTTGTGGGTCATTTAATAAGGCACCTTTTAAAAAACTTATAATACAACTATCCTTGAATGCACTAATCATAATAACATTATGATTTTGGTGGGTGTAACAGGGTTGGCCCCATTTACATTCTTCAGTTAAACCACATTCTAATACAATATTTCTTAACAGTTCCAACTCTTTAGCCCATGTATGAACCTTACATTCAGGGGTTCCACCCAGAGAACACCGACCGCAACCTTCCAGAAAATAGGTTTCTACATCCCGTGTCATTTTTGAAAATATTTTAATTTAAAGTGACCCCAATAAAAAGTGGCTATACCAATGAGCAGATTAATCATTCCCGCCAGGGATTCCCAGGGTTTATCATAGAGCGTAAAAATAATCATCCAAAGGGTTAATAACACAAAAATAATTTGGAAAAATGGGTACCAGGGACTTTTATATGCGATATCCTCTTTATGGTCAGGTTGTTTTCTTATTTTATAGATACCAATGACCACCAGCATGGATGAAAGAGAAATTAGAATACCACAATAGACTAATATTTGTTCGAAAGTACCTGTTAGAATCAATAAACTACTGATAACAAATTGTAGCCATAAAGCCCTGACAGGCAAATTATTCGACTGCATTTTAAATAAAGAAAGGAAAGAATGGTCAATTGCCATACTGGCAGTTATTCTGGCTCCTACCCAAACCATAGCACTGACGCTTGAAATGAGAGATATAGAAAGGGCTAAGCCGAAAAGATTACCGACGGTTTTGCCAAATATTTTCTGTGCGGCCAAAGCGGCCACATTTAACTGGCCTTCCATTTCTCCTAAGGTCAAATGTTTTAAAAATATATACTGCAATAGGGTGTATAAAATGGTAACTATAATGGTACCTCCAATAAGTACGATAGGTAGCGATTTTGATGGATTTTCAAATTCGTTGGTAATGTAGGCAGCTGCATTCCAGCCTGAATAAGAATAAACGACATAAATAAGGGCAATGGCGAAGGCGGGAGAGATGAGTTCTGTTAAATAAGAAGCCTCGGTTGCATTTGTTCCAGATGTTATGCCAGGTAAAAAGGCACCTATAACAATGAGAAATAAAATCAGGAGCATTTTAATTACCGTGCTTGAGTTTTGAAATATAGCGCTGGTTTTTAAATTTCGGGTATGAATAAATGTTATGATGCCTATAACTACAATGGCTGCCCATCTTGGATTGACTGACAAGTAAGGAAAATAGGAAATCAGGGCCATCGCTGAAAGAGCTATCGGTGCTGTAAATCCGACGGTTAAAGAAATCCAACCAGATAAATAACCAATCAGGGGGTTATATAATTGAGATAGAAAAGCGTATTCACCGCCCGATTTCTTGATGCTGGAACCTACCTCTGCGTAGCTGAAAGCACCTGATAAAGCAATGACACCCCCTAACATCCACAGCGTCAGAATGGTACTGGTCTGATGGAGGCTTTTTACTTGAAAACCCAGACTGGTGAAAGCCCCGGTTCCGATCATATTGGCCAGAACAATGGCTAGTCCGGTTAAGGTCGTTATTTTGTACTGATTCG
>JAFMBH010000197.1 GCA_017858735.1 Bacteroidota bacterium | reverse complement strand
TTACAACATTGGAATTACTGGCCGACGAACAGAATTACTTGAAGATTTGAAAGCACAAAAACCAAACTCTTTCATTACAAAAACTTTTGATGTGACTAACACAGAAGTAATTAGTGAGAATTTGGAAGCATTAAAAAATGAACTCGGTGGACTTGACCTGTTGATTATTAGCTCGGGAACAGGGGACTTAAATGAAAAACTAGACCTTGACATTGAAAGACGTACCATAGATACTAATGTAACTGGATTTACTTGTATTTCAAATTGGGCTTTCAATTTCTTTGAGCGTCAGAAGTCAGGTCATTTGGTTGTTATAACATCAGTAGGTGGTCTTCGCGGAAGTGGAATCGCTCCTGCTTATAACGCTACAAAAGCATATCAAATAAATTATTTAGAAGGTTTAAGACAAAAAGCATCGAAAATTGAGGGTCAAATTTTTGTGACAGATGTTAGACCAGGATTTGTTGACACTGATATGGCAAAAGGCGAAGGACAATTTTGGGTTGCCTCTGTAGAAAAAGCAACACGACAAATTTTTAACGCGATAAAACAGAGAAAGAAAATGGTTTATATCACGAAAAGATGGAAATTAATAGCTATAATTTTAAAAGGAATACCAGGTCAATTATATGATAGATTGTAATTCAAGGATCTTAGATCAGCTTTTTGATTTTTATGTCAAATAAAGGGACGAAATGAATGAATATGCTTATTGAAAAATATACACCACAATGGATTAAAGATTATGTGTCCATAAAAGGTGAAATGGAGAAAGGACTTCATGGTTTAAATCTTACGATGGAACATATTGGAAGTACTTCTGTCCCAGATTTAGATTCGAAACCTATCATTGACATTGATATCATTTATTACCATCAAGGTGATTTTGAAAAAATAAAAGCAGGACTTTTGACCATGGGATATTACCATAATGGAAATCAGGGAATAGAAAATCGAGATGTTTTTAAAAGAAATATTGGATGGACAAATCAAATTTTAGACAAAATTAAACATCATCTGTATGTTTGTCCAGCAGATAGCAAAGCATTGGAAAGACATATTTTATCTCGAAATTTTTTGAGAAATAATGATTGGGCAAGATTAAAATATCAACAGATGAAATATGAATTAGCCGAAAAAGCTAATCAAGACAAAAAAATATATGCTGAATTAAAGGAATTAAATGTAAATGATTTTATCGATTCAATGATAGCAAAAATAAAAGAGTAAGACAGATAGCTGTCAATCATAATGGTTTGATGGTCCGTTTCCATTATATAGTTCTTTCAAATGGGTAAAAAATAAAATGACTGACCTTAATTGGCAAAATGATTAAGTACCTTTATATAAATTTAAAAATACGCTTATTATGGTAGTACTTATTGGAATTATTTTATTGTCTGCACTCATCTTAATTATTAGATTATTTGGAGCCTGGATGTTAAGAATTGATGAGGTTATAAAGCTGCAAAAGGAAATGCTTGCAGAAATGAAAAAACACTCACAACAGAATTTATCTTAATGGACATTTCCTGCCCTTATTTTTGAAATAAGGGCAGTATAAGATGGGCGGCTTTTTCTGCACCGGCAAATGTAAAATGGGTATAATCAGCCGCTGCCAAAGCGGGTCTTTCCTTTTCAACCCAGCGTTTCATACTGCCTGGGCCGCCCATAGCCTCTGCCAGACTAAAAAAAGCAGCATTTCCTTGTTTTGCCGCTTTCTGCATACTGGCAGTCAGATAGGGTAGTCCCGGATTCGAATATTTCCCGCCGGCCGGTCCGTTACATTTATCTGGTGGCCCAATGATAAGGATGGGTACACCGGGGAATGCTTGTTGAAAATGCTGGATTAATTTTAAAATTTTAACCTCAAAATATCGGTAATCCGTTTGAGTGGGTCCTAAAACATTCAGTCCAAATTGAAAAACGATTAAATCGTATTTCAGCTTTTCCTGAAACCCTGCCAGCATATTCACTGGAATTTTGGTCAGTCGGGGTCCATCTAACCCTCGTAAACTAAAATTATCGAGTAATACACCCTCCTTGCTTTCCATACTCAGGCCATACAGGGGAATTTCTGGTGGAATCTGTGCACTAATCCTGATTTGTTTGGTTGGATTTTCAGACAATAAAAGATCATTAACGAGGAAAGTATCGCGCAAACCTACCTCGCCTGAAATACTATCTGTTGAAAAATTCACCTTAGCGTTTAGATTGCCATATCTGTTTTTGCCATAAAAAAGGCGTACCTGAGGGAAGGAATCAATGCGTGGTGAGGTGTTATTTGCCCGAAATAAGGCCCAGGGTGCCTCTTGTTTACTGGTAGAGTACCTATAACTGTAAAAACCATGTCCGGAAATGCCTGGATTCCTTTTGTAGGCAGCCGCTGGCTCGAGTGATTCCCAAAGCCAGTTGGTCGAAAATTTATGCGTTATGGTTTTTCTGTATCCAGGCGCTCTGGAGAGAACAGGCATATAACCAACGCCTTTTCCTCCATGCCATTTTTGTAAACTATCCCTAATAGTTTGTGTAATCAGATCGGCTTCAATACCAGAATCTCCAAACCAGGCAATGCGAACTTGTTCTTCAGGCTGACCTAATTTATCCAAAAAGGGTTGGAGTATTTCTTTTGGATCGTCCGAAATAAAAGAAAAAAGAGTGAACCAACTAAGAAGGCAGCATTGAATCATCAGGTTATGCTAATTAATTTGACAAAATTAATTAATTTTAGAATGGAAATCCTTTTCTCACATCGCATACCCAATTTAAAATGAAAAATCTGTTCAAATTCGCTTTTTGTTTGATTTTATATGCAAGCTGCTTCAGCCCAAATATATCATTGGCACAAGATGTTTTTTATCTCACCGCCGATCGTCTTTTCGATGGGGAAAAAATGTGGACAGGAAAGGCTGTTCTTGTGAAGGGTAATAAAATAATGGCCATTGTAGAAAAATCAAGCCCTATTCCCTCAGGTGCAAAAGTGCTCGATTTTAA
>JAFMBH010000085.1 GCA_017858735.1 Bacteroidota bacterium | reverse complement strand
CCTATGCCCAGAAGCGCCAAAGGCAGGTATTCAATCGTTCTGTAAACAATGGTTTCCATCCAATGAAATCTTAAATGAGCAGCAAATCCCATTTGTTCAACAGAATGATGGACTTGGTGGAATTTCCACAAAAAAGGCACTTTGTGCAGTAATCGGTGAATCCACCATTGTATAAAATCCCTGATAATAAATCCTACCAGTAAAATAAACCAGAGTGGGGCGCCAACTAATGGATTAAAAGAGGTTAGCTCTACGTTAAATATTTGATAAAAAGCATCATTAAAAAAGTTTACTACCACTCTTGATAATGCGGCATAAATGACTAATGAGAATAGGAAAAAATTAAAAAATAAATAAAAGAAATCTAACCAAAAATCTTTTCTAAAACGGGCTTGACGTTTTCGCCAGGGACTGGCCCATTCCAAGGCTAAAAACAGGAAAGAAACAGCCAGAAGCCAATAAAAATAATTGTCCCATGAGGGGTTATTTATAGCATGCCATAAATAACGGGCATATCCAGCATAACTATTTTTTATAGTGTGAAGTAAATTCTCCAATGCTTTTATTTTTCAAAACAAAAGGTTGCAAACAAAGTTTACTTCGCTGCATTTTTAAACCTATAGTTATGACGCTAATTGCGTATTTTTGCCGCATGGAGAAAATAACCATAGCTGATTTTTTTAAAAGAAATGACAGAAATATTTTACTGGATGTCAGAAGTCCAGGGGAATATTTAGAAGGTCATATTCCTGGTGCTGTGTCATTTCCCCTGTTTTCCGATGAGGAAAGGGCTGAAGTGGGTACCTTATACAAAAAGAAAGGGCATGATTTTGCTTTTTTAAAGGGCCTGGAGTTTGTCGGTGCTAAAATGGCCGATTATGTCCGATGGGCAAATAAACAGGTGCCTGAAAAAAAAATATATATTCACTGTTGGAGAGGTGGGCAGCGAAGTGCCAGTTTAGCCTGGCTATTGGAAATGGCAGGATTTGAAGTGAAACTTATAATAGGTGGCTATAAAGCTTATCGACAGTATATTCATCAGCAATTTGATGAAATTAAACTGAATGTAGTCGTCCTGGGAGGTCCAACAGGTTCAGGTAAAACATTGATCCTACAATCGTTAAAAGACGAGGGGGAACAAATCATTGATTTAGAAAAATTGGCTCACCATAAGGGTTCTGCTTTTGGTTCTTTAGGTGAATTTATTCAACCAACGGTAGAACAATTTGAAAATAACCTGTTCGACGAGTTCAGAAAATTAGACTCTAATAAAAGAGTTTGGGTGGAAAATGAATCGAGATCTATTGGTAAAGTTTTTCAACCCGCTGCTTTTTGGACACAGTTCAGAACGGCAAAATATATTGGCCTGGTGATTCCTTTTGAGGAAAGACTAAAATATTTAGTTAAAATTTATGGGGAATTTCCAGTGACTGAATTAATCGAATCATTTATTAAAATCAGTAAAAGACTGGGTGGGCAACACGTTCAGGCTGCTGTTGCCTATCTTGAAGCTGGCGATCTATCTAATGCCGGAGCTATTGCCCTGCGCTATTATGATAAATCATATCCTTTAGCTAATCTTAAATGTGATTTTTCAAGAAGCTTTTTATTTACTCCCGATATATCTTTGGAAACACGAGCTGTCGCTCAATCTTTAATAAAATTTTCAGATGGAAATGACTTATAAACTCACTCAATATAGTCACGGTGCCGGTTGCGGTTGTAAAATATCTCCTTCAACTTTAGATAAAATTTTGGCAGGGTCGGTTAAAAATAATTTTAACCCCGCACTTCTTGTGGGAAATGAAGAAAGAGATGATGCTGCTGTATTGGATCTGGGGGATGGAACTGCGCTGATAAGCACGACGGACTTTTTTATGCCTATTGTTGATGATCCTTTTGATTTTGGTAGGATTGCAGCGGTAAATGCTATTAGCGATGTGTATGCAATGGGTGGGACGCCCATTTTAGCTATTGCGATACTGGGTTGGCCTATTGATAAATTACCCCCCGAGGTCGCTGGTAAAGTGATTGACGGTGCTAAAGAAGTTTGTGAGCTGGCGGGTATTCCTCTGGCTGGTGGGCATAGCATTGACAGCCCTGAACCCATTTTTGGCCTGGCGGTGAATGGCCGTGTGCGCATCGAAAATCTTAAGAAAAATGGAGGCGCTAAAACAGGAGATTTCTTGTTTCTAACCAAAGGATTAGGCGTTGGAATATTAACTACGGCTCAAAAAAAGGACTTATTATTAAGTGAACACGCCAATATCGCCTTAGAATCTATGACCAAATTAAATGTTTTTGGCGAAAAAGTGGGCGCTTTATCCTACGTTCATGCACTCACGGATGTCACCGGATTTGGTTTGGCAGGTCATTTAACGGAAATGATGGAGGCGTCTAATACCTCCGCACAAATTGAGTTTGAGGCTATTCCTATCTTAAATAAAGAGATTATTAATTATTATTTAGAAAAAGGTTGCATTCCCGGTGGGACAAATCGAAATTATGCAAGTTATGGGCACAAAATTGAGTTTTCAGCAGATAGTCAATTAAATATTTTATGTGATCCTCAAACGAGTGGGGGCTTGCTTATAGCAGTGGATAAACTTCATGTAGAGGAATTTATTCTTTTTGCAAATGAAAATGGGTTTCAAAATTTGAAACCCATTGGTACCGTAATTGACGAGCAAATTAAAAAAGTAAGTGTATTTTAATTAATTATTTTTAAAATAAACAAACGCTTTTTTACCCTCAATTTTTTGCTTTCCAATTTTATTTTGCTTGTAAAGTTTGGTTAATGATGCATTCAAACGCTGAATCAACTTTGTGTTGCCTTCATCAAGAATGTATTTCTTATCTCTGGCATTAATTAAATCCTGCAATAATTCATTGCTCGTTTTTGGATTCTCTTTGGTACCCATGTTATCTGAAACGATCCTGTCCCATTGAGTGTTAAGAGACTTTCTTCCTTTTGAGCCTGGTGCTTTTTTATTCGTTGTCGCCTTTTCAACTTTGGGCTTAGCTACCTTTACTTTAGCGATTTTAGGCGTTGATTTTTTAGTAACCATATCTTTAGGTTCTGTAAAATCATCCTTTTCAAAAAGAGCTTTAATAATTTCAACCTCGTTATTCACTTTTTTTAAAGGAGAAACCTTCTCAGATGGAGCGTTTTTGCCTTTTAAATGATGAATAGCTAATTTGGTTTGTTGAAGTTGGAATTCAAGTTTTCTTAAATCAGAACTATATTGTCTTAAAAGTTCTTGTGCTTCAAAATCAGTTAAATTGTTTTCTGCCATAATCTATAAGTTATTTATTTTCATAACAAATTTAAAATATAATTTCTATATAATATTTAAAATTAAATAAAATATTTTAATAAGTCAAATAGTATTAAAATATATCGACTTTTTGGGAGGCTGATTTTTATCATCTTTTTTTTCCATTTAATTATTTAGAATTTTTACTTATTTTTAGAGGGTAACAAAAAAAAATAGCATGTCCCTTTTAACTAAAAAAATTATCGTCTTATTTTTGCTGATAACCATTGGGAAAAACAAGGACTTTTTATTCTCTCAATCGGTATCCTCAAAAACTGATATTTCTCATTTTGATAAAATGAAATGGAGAAATATTGGACCTAACCGGGGAGGTAGGTCGCTGGGTTCAACCGGTAGCCCCGGGAGACCACTTGAATACTATTTTGGTGCAACAGGTGGTGGTCTTTGGAAAACGACCGATGGAGGTCAGGAATGGTTTCCCGTTACTGATGGGCAAATCAATTCTTCATCAGTGGGCGCTGTAGCCGTCGCTGAAACTAATCCTGACATCGTTTTTATAGGCATGGGTGAAACTCAGCTTAGAGGCTCAATTACCCAGGGTGATGGGGTGTATAAATCGGAAGATGGTGGAAAGAAATGGCGCCACCTCGGTCTTAAAGAAACGCAGTCTATTTCCAGAATCAGAATCCATCCTACAAATCCTGATATCGTTTTCGTCGCAGCCCTGGGTCATCCTTACGGAGATAACGAGGAAAGAGGTGTTTTCAGATCGAAAGATGGGGGAAATACCTGGCAAAAAGTGCTTTATGTTGGAGCAAATACCGGCGCCGCTGATCTGGTCATTGATAAAACGAATCCTAAAATATTATACGCCACTACCTGGCATGTTTATAGGAAAACCTGGAAAATGTGGGGCGGTGGTGAAGGTTGCCGTTTGTACAAATCGGTGGACGGTGGTGATACCTGGATTGATCTGTCTAAAAATCCAGGTCTGCCCGTCGCACCCCTCGGGAAAATAGGTATCACTGTTTCTCCTGCAAATCCTAACAGACTCTACGCCATTGTTGAGGCAAATGATGGTGGAGTTTATCGATCTGATGACGCTGGCTGGTCCTGGAAGAAAATGAATGATGAAAGGAAGCTAAGGCAACGTGCCTTCTATTATTCCCGTATCTACGCCGATCCTCTCGATCCTGAAACCGTCTATTGCCTGAATGTAAATTTTTATAAATCTATAGATGGAGGGAAAACTTTTGATATCGACATCAATGTGCCTCATGGTGATAACCACGATCTTTGGATAGATCCCAATAATCCTCAAAGGATGATTTCTTCCAATGATGGAGGAGCCTGCGTTTCTACCAACGGTGGCAAGTCCTGGACAGATGAAGATTATCCAACCTCGCAGCTTTATCATGTTACCACTACTATGGATGTTCCTTACCATGTCGCTGGTGCACAACAGGATAACACTACCTTGTCCATTCCAAGTGATGGATGGGGTTTCAAACACCTGAACGAAGGGAATAAGAGTTGGTTTTATGAGGTTGGCGGGGGAGAAAGTGGTTATATAGCACCACATCCTACCAATCCAGATTTATTTTATGCCGGGAGTCAGGGGGCCTTACTTACCCGTTATGACAGGAGCAATGGTCAGGAACGGGATATTCAGGTTTACCCCCGATTTTTCTCGGGAGAACCTGCCTCTTCGTTACCGGAAAGATGGCAATGGACCTATCCTATTGTCTTTTCACCCCTCGATCCTTCTATTTTATATACCTGTTCTCAACATGTTTGGAAAACAACAAATGATGGTCAATCCTGGGAAAAAATTAGTCCCGATCTTACTTTCGCCGATCCTGAAACCTTAGGTCCAACTGGGGGGATTATCACAAAAGATATGAATGGCCCTGAAATTTATGCTACTGTTTTTGCTTTGGCTCCTTCTTTTCATGACATTCAAACTCTTTGGGCGGGTTCCGATGACGGGCGAATTCATATTACCCGAAATGGGGGGAAATCATGGTTGGAAATAACACCGAAAGATCTACCCAAATTTTCTACAGTAAGTATCATTGAGGCTTCTAAACATGATCCCGGGACTGCTTACGTTGCAGCCTACAGATATCAGGTCGATGATAGGGCGCCTTATGTTTACAAAACAACGGATTATGGTAAAACCTGGACTACCATAATTAAGGGTATTAAACCTCAGGATTTTGCCCGAGCCATAAGGGAAGATCATAAGAAGAAGGGTTTACTTTTTCTCGGTACTGAAAATGGGGTATATGCTTCTTTCGATGCAGGGGAAAACTGGGAATCTTTACAGTTAAATCTTCCGGTAACGCCTATCAGGGATTTAGTTATTAAAAATGATGACGTTGTTCTCGGGACGCATGGAAGAAGTTTCTGGATATTAGATGATATAGCGCCATTGAGAGAATTAAATGCAACTACCGCGGCTGCTACCTTGCATTTTTTTAAACCTGCAGACCCTATTAGAGGCATTTATAATCTGAATGTACAATATTATTTAAATGAAAAAGTTGATTCTGTGGAGGTTTCCATTCTGGACGCTTCAGGTAAACTGGTTCAAAAATTTGTTGGAAATCAAGAAGTTTTTAAACAAGATAATTCGGTGCCTTATTGGGAAAGAGATGGGAATACCAAGCCTACCACGGCGAAAGGAATTAACTCCTTTTCCTGGAATTTGAGGTATGCCGGGGCTACCACTTTTCCTGGTATGATTATATGGAGTGGCAGACCCCAGGTTGGGCCTAAAGCCGTTCCCGGCAAATATAAAGTGTCGGTGATGGCCAATGGTCTGGAGCAATCCCATGAAATTGACATTAAAATGGATCCTAATCTTAAAGGTATTTCGCTGGAAGATTTAACGAAGCAATTTCAACTCGCTATGCAAATTAAGGAGAAGGAATCAGAGGCAAATGAGGCAGTAAAAGAGATAAGAAAACTTAAACCGCAGTTAGAAAATCAAAAAAGTGGCGTAAAAGATTCAATGCTTTTAAAGGAAATGAATGCAGTAATTATGGCTTTACAAAAAGTTGAGGAAGACCTTTACCAGGTGAAAAATCAAAGTGGTCAAGACCCGCTTAATTTTCCCATTAAGTTGAATAACCGCCTTTCCTCTCTCCGGAGAAGTGTTGAAACAGGCGATGCCAGACCTACCGATGCTTCTTATGTGGTGTTCGCAGAACTCTCTAAAGAATTGTCTATTTTGTTAACATCAAAACTTAATATTCAGAATAATTCCTTAAAATCATTGAATGAAAAATTGGTAAAAGCGGGATTAAAGTCTGTTAACTAATAAAAAATAATGTGCTTTCTGCACAATGAAGGCTCCGATTTTGAGTTAAATCATCGGAGCCTTCTCATTTATTTCCAACAAAATACATGACAACTAAGCCACTTTTTTATCATATTTGTATTTAATTAATAAGGATTTATGTTTCGTATTTTTACCATTTGCTGCTTCCTGACCTTTTGCTCCTTCCTATCGGCTCAAACAAATTTGAGTGTTATCAAAAATAAGGGGATTCCTGCAAATGCTGCCATCATAAATATTTTTATAGGTGACGATAATCAAATTATCATTGCGGACAAATCAGATCTCTATAGAATTTTGGGAAGTTCCCAGGCGGTAAAAATTACCTTACCTCCAAATACTACCTCTTTACTTCAGTTTAAGGGGGGAAATAGTGAAGTTTTTATTGATTTGCCATGGATAAATAGTCTTTTGAATGATTATTTTCAGGGGGATGACGAAATTAGTACCATGGCGCTGCATAAGGAAGACGGATCTCTCTGGATAGGCACATTAAACAGCGGATTGTTTCAACTTAATCTTTCTGAGAAAAAGTTAATCCAACATTTTAGTGCTAAAAATGGAAAATTAAGGTCCGATAAAATTAATATCATTCGTTTTGATGATGCAAATAAAATCTGGGTTGCTACTGATCTTGGCATATTTACAGGTAAAAGTGGAAAATACGAGATCATTGAAAAGGATTTTGCTTTTCAGGATATTTCCATTGAAGGAAAATCAGTCTGGATTCTTGGTGATAATATGGTTGGTCCATTAAACAATAAAAGGGAATGGCTTCCTATTTTAATTCCGGAAGAAAGTATAGATGGCGATTTGCGGGCTATCGGTCTTGATGCAGCAGGTAATGCCTGGCTTGCTTCCGAAATCATTAGTCAATATTTGGTTGAACAGGATTCTTTTGTACTGTACGGACCGGAAAAAGATTTTACTTCTCAGTTTTCATCTTTAATAAGTACTGATCTTGAAGGTAGAGTATGGATAGGCACGGAAGATAAAGGCATGTATGTTATTCAGGAAAAGGAGATGCTGGCTGTGGGCATTCAAGTGGTTAATCCCATTTCCTGCAATAGTGGCAAATGGGATGGTGCCCTGCAAGTGAAAGTGAATGGTGGCGTTGGCCCATTTAAATATAAGTGGAGTGCTGATACCATAAAAGGAAGTTCACCCATTGGTCTGGGACCAGGTACTTATAGGGTTACCGTGAGCAGTGAAGACGGTGTAACCCAAAGTGCTGAAGTAACTTTATCGGATACCCGATTAAAAGTAGAGGCTAAAGCGCTTACCGCCACCAGTGCTCCAGGTAATGCAGATGGGCAGGCAAAAGTTACGGTCTCCGGAGGTACACCACCTTATCAGGTTTCATGGGACAACGGACGGACAGGAAATGCTACGGGTGGACTCTCTGGCGGGAACCATGTCGTGACCGTAGTGGATAGTAAAAATTGTTTCGGTGTTGGCGCATTTGAAGTAAACGAAAATCAAATGGCGATCGGTGTAAAACTTGATATAGTGACCGTACCAGATTGTCTGAATCCTAAAGGCGGCGTCTTGCAGCTCCTTTATAAAGGGGGGAAACCGCCTTACCAGTTTAATTGGAGCGTTCCAGCTGATAATAGTGCAACTATTTCAGGATTGATTGGTGGTATCTACGCCGTTACCATCTCTGATAGTGAAGGACTTTCTGCCAAGGCGGCGATAGAATTACCTTCTCCAATATTGATGAAGGCGACGGGTACTCCGCTTAAGGTTGCCTCCGGTCTCGGAAATGATGGTTCAGCTTTGGTTAAGGTGGAAAATGCTATTGGCGCAGTCACCTATCTGTGGGATAATGGGCAAAAGGATTCTGTAGCAACAAATCTTTCCGCAGGTTTTCATAGAGTCACCCTGACAGATGCCAAAGGTTGTACCCTCGTGCATCAAGTAGAAGTTCCAGAGGAATTAGTGGTCATTATGGGTGAAGTTGAAGAGGAAAAAGGTCTGAGTTGTCCTGATCTTGCCGATGCTGTCCTCAAGGTGGTTCCCAAGGGCGGAAAAGCTCCTTTTGTGTTTAATTGGAGTACAGGAAGTAAGGAACAATCTATAAAAAATGTCCCGGCAGGTGTATATTCTGTTACTCTGACCGATGAAAAATTGCAATCTATTGTCTTAAAAAAAGAGGTGAAAGGGCCAGATCCTCTTGATCTCATTCTACAAATTATTAAACCTGCTTCTACCAATAATGCCGATGGAGTAGCAAAAATTCTGGCTTCAGGAGGTAATGGAGGGTATAAGATTACCTGGGATAAAGGTGAGGTTAAAGAGGAAATTTCTAATCTCGCCGATGGAGACTACGATTTTATGCTGGTTGATGCAAAGGGCTGTAAGCTTGAAAAATCGCTTAGAATGTCGGAAATTATTCTACCGCTTATCCTCGATTTAAAAATCCTAAAGGAAGTTTCTTGTGCCGATTTTGAAAATGGTTTGCTGGAGGCTTTCGTGGAAGGGGGTAAACCTCCCTATAAATATAATTGGAGTGTTGCTGGAAAAACCAATGCTACCCTGGAATATGTCAAAGCAGGAAGTTATGCTGTTACTATTACAGATAAACTGGGCGAAACTAAATTTCAAACCATTGAATTGAAAAATCCTCCTGCCATTGTTGTTAATATGGAGATAATAAGTCAAGCGTCGGTTAATAACAAAGATGGTGTCGCCACCGCTTCAATTACCGGGGGTATAGGCGCCTATAAAAAAGTTTGGTCCACAGGTGAAACAGGTGATTCCTCGTTTTTACTAGGTCCGGGTTACCAAAAACTAACCGTCACGGATGATCAGGGTTGTATAGTAAATAAACCTTTTGTCATCACGGAAGATATTAAAGATTTCAATGCCAATATTCGGGTTGTCAATGCATTAAAATGTGCAGGTGATAAAAATGGATCTGCAACGCTAAATATTAATGGTGGTAAGCCACCGTATACCATTAAATGGAACCTTAGTGAATTAACAGGTACTGAATTGATCAATCTAAAGAAGGGTAATTATATCGCTTCTATAACAGATAGTCAGGGTAAATCTATCTCCACTTCGTTGGAATTTACTGAACCAGAGGCAATTAAAGGACAGATTAATATAGTAGAAATTCCCGCGCTGGATAGCTTAAATGGTAAGGTTACCCTTTCTGTTTCTGGTGGTACAGCACCTTATTTAATTCTTTGGGATAACGGCGAAATGGGGGAAAATGCCAACGCACTCTCAGGTGGAAGCCACAAAGTAACGGTTAAGGATACGAATCAATGTGAAATAATCACCTCTTTTGAACTCGATGAAATAGTGCCTGAATTGACATTAATGGTTAAAACGGATAATGAAATTGCATGCTTTGGTGATAAAAATGGAGCCTTATCCCTTGATTTAGTGGGTGGTAAAAAACCGTTTTCCATAAAATGGAGCAATGGTTCAACCAACCCAAATATTTCATCTTTGTCTCCCGGAAAATATTCCGTGACTGTAACCGATAGTAAGAATAAATCAGTCACAGCCGAAAAAGTATTGTTTGAACCTGCAAAACTGGAAGTTAATACTACTTTTATTAGAGGTGCATCAGATGATAAAGGTCAAAATGGCAAAAGTAGCCTGCTCATAAATGGAGGTAGTTTTCCATTCGTTATTCAATGGGATAATGGCAATAATCAGATGTTTGCTCAAAATTTAACGGCAGGATATCATTCTGTGACCGTCACGGATATTAGAGGCTGTATAGATACCAGCGCTGCAACCATTCCAATAAGACTTATTCCTGGTTTGGCTCGTGATTCATTTAAGGCAGAACAAATCATTCAAATCGAAAAATTAGTCTTCCAGGCCGATAGTATCAGCATTCCCCCAGGTGTAGAAGATCTTCTACAGGAGGTTTTACAGTTTTTAAAGGATTATCCAACCCTAAACGTTGAATTTGGTGGACATACTAATAATGTAGCATCTGATAATTATGCAGATGATATATCTCTGAAAAGAGCCCGATCTGTAGCAAACTTTTTTATCCGCAATGGTATTCCAGAGTCCAGAGTAGCCGCTTTTGGGTATGGAAAGAAAAATCCTCTGGTCTCAAACGATACGCCAGAAGGGCGAAAGAAAAATCAAAGGGTTGAATTGAAAATCCTGAATGGGCAATAAAAGATAGTATTATTCTATTCCTTTCCATCGTCGATGACTCCACAACCACTGGCTTGGGTCATCGACGATTTGTTTTTCAAGGAGTTCCACATATTTTTTAGTAATAAAACTATGCTCCGTCTCTTTTCCGTACATACATATTAAGCTAAATTGAATATGACACTGACGGCCCATATCTTTTACATGTAAATAGATGACGGGTAAATTATATTGTACAGCATGTTTTTCAACGCCAAAAAGCATGGGAGTTTCTATGCCCAAAAAAGAAGTCCAAAAAGATTTCTTGTTGTCAACCGGGCGCTGATCGGAGGGCATAATATAAAAAAAGGTTTTATTTAAATGCGCGACGATATGTTCCTTAAATATGTAGCGGGTGATTAAATTTAAGCCAAATCTTTTTCTTATGTGAAGGAGTAAATCACCAAAGTAGTTGCTCTTCACTGGAGTATATACCAAACCAACGGGACTATTTATAAAAATGGGTAGGGTAGAAAAGGCTTTCTCCCAGCTTCCATAATGTGCTGTTATTATGATGGTGGGTCTATTTAATTGCGTAAGCTCCTTTAAGAGCTCCATATTTTCAATGACTATCGACGGATAGACGGCTTTTTTATTTTGGATTAATAGGGGGATGATATCTTCAAAGTTTTTTAAAAACTGACGATAAAAGGCCTTTTGAATTTCTTTAATCTTTTTTAAGGTATGCGTTGGAAATACCTTCTGTAAATTATCCTGTACCACCTTTTTCCGATAAAAAATGAAAGGGTATAAAAGGATAAATAATAGGTTCAATAGTCCGTGAAGTATTGGTCTTGGGATGGACGCAAGAAGGTAAAAGGGTAAATATTTGGGACTATTTTTCATAGACAACAAAAATGAGGGAAAAATGGTAAGATTTGCCTTCTTTTGATTAGTTATTTATAAATTTAGATGTTTTAATTTGTTGAAATTTATTTTTTCATCATTATTCATCGAAATAGCAACTATGCAAAACTTGACGAAACTTTTATTGAGCGCACTTTTAATGATTTTAACATTAAACGTATCTGCTCAAAAAAAATCTAAATCTAACAATGCAGAGGTAGTCGTACCTAAATTGATAGATGCCAAAAATTTTCAGTCGCTGAAATGGAGAAATATCGGTCCTTTTCGCGGCGGCAGGGCTAACGGTATTTCCGGCGTTCCTGGCAATAATCAACTTTATTTTGTTGGGTACACCGGCGGTGGCGTTTGGAAAACACAGGACGCAGGGCTAAATTGGGCGAATATTTCTGACGGTTTCTTTACATCAAGTACCATTGGGGATATTGCCGTAGCTGAAAGTGATCCCAATGTTATATATGTTGGTACAGGGGAACATGCCGTAAGAGGTGTTATGACTACTTTTGGTGATGGCGTGTATAAATCAACAGACCAGGGTAAAACCTGGAAAAATATGGGTCTGGAGAATACCAGACATATTTCTGATGTGATTATTCATCCACAAAATCCTGATATTGTTTGGGTGGCCGCTCAAGGCGCATTACACGGTCCTTCAGAAGAAAGGGGTGTTTATAAAACTACGGACGGAGGAGTTACCTGGAAAAAAACACTCTATGTAGATGTTAATTCAGGCGTTTCCAGCCTTACCGTTGATTTTTCCAATCCAAGAATCATGTATGCCGCTACCTGGGAACATCGTCGCCTTCCCTGGCAGGTTCAAAGTGGTGGTACTGGTTGTTCCGTATGGAAATCAACAGATGGTGGTGAATCCTGGATCAAATCTGCAGAGGGTCTTCCTTCTATGATGGGTAAAATTGGCTTGTCTGTTTCAAGAGCTGAACCTTCCCGGGTTTACGCTATTGTGGAAGCGGAAAAATCAAAAGCAGGGGTCTATCGAAGTGATGATGCTGGAAAGTCATGGAAATTAATGACGAATGATCAAACACTTACCGCCCGTTCCTGGTATTATATGGAAATTTATGCCGATCCCTCAAATCCTGAAATTGTCTATGTCCTAAATGCTCCTGCGATGCGTTCCATAGACGGAGGAAAAACTTTTTCAATGTTAAGGGTAGGACATGGCGATACGCATGACCTTTGGATTAATCCACAGGATAGTGAGAATCTGGCACTTGCCGATGACGGTGGAGGCGAAATTAGCTTTAATTCGGGAAAAACCTGGTCAGCTCAGGGAAATCAACCTACCGCTCAGTTTTATAGAGTGAATACAGATAATCGTTTTCCATATTGGGTGTATGGGGGTCAGCAGGATAATTCTTCCGTAATGATTCAAAGTAGAACCAGTGGTTCAGGTATCACCGATAAGGACTGGACTTCCGGACCAGGTTGTGAAAGTGCTTTCCTCGCTTTTAATCCAGATAATCCTACGCAAATTTTTGGTGGTTGCTACCAGGGCTATATCGAGGTATTAAATATGGCAAACCAGGAAGTTAAGGATATTATGGCTTACCCAGCCTTAAATCTGGCCATTGCTCCCAAGGATATGAAATACCGTTTTAACTGGAATGCGCCTATTATTGCTTCTCCTCATGACTACAATACCATCTATCATGCGGCGAATAAGGTACTGAAAACAACCGATGGTGGTATCAGTTGGACTGAAATTAGCCCTGATTTAACCCGAAATGAGCCGGAAAAACAAGGGGTCGGTGGTGGCCCAATTACCAATGAGGGAGCTGGTGGAGAAAATTATAATACTATCTTTTATTTAATTGAGTCTTCTTCAGAAAAAGATCTTATCTGGTCGGGTAGCGATTGTGGTCTGGTGCATGTAACAAGGAACGGAGGTAAATCTTGGGAAAATGTAACCCCGCAAGGTCTGCCGGAATGCCTGATTCAATCTATCGAGGTTTCGCCACATCAACCGGGTACAGCTTATATTTCCGCTACCCGCTACCGTTTTAATGACTTTCAGTCAATGGCTTATAGAACGACTGATTATGGAAAAACCTGGGTTTCTATAAATCAGGGTATTGGAAAAGATGATTATTTAAGAGTAATCAGGGAAGATTTAAAAGTGCCTGGCTTGCTTTATGGCGGTGCTGAAAGGGCATTCTATATTTCTGCCGATGCTGGCGCTAACTGGAGCTTGTTTCAACTCAATATGCCAGTAGTCGGTATTACCGATTTAACTTTTAGGGATAACGATTTAGTTGCTTCTACAGCAGGTAGGGCTTTCTGGATTTTAGATGATCTTAGTGCCATTCAACAGTCAAA
>JAFMBH010000196.1 GCA_017858735.1 Bacteroidota bacterium | reverse complement strand
TTGATCCTCTATGACCTTGCCAAGCAAATGTCTTATTATCCGTTCCTTGCGCTTGGGAAATGTGAAACATACCCAATAAAAATAGCGTGGTAAAAAATTTCATTTTTTAAAAGTTTTCAATGTTTATGAACAAAAATACAACCAAAAAGAATCTACTTCCAAATAAGTTTTAGATTAACAAACTGACCATCTTCCCGATCATACCTTTTAAGCATAAACAGCGGAGCGTCCAGTCCGTTAAGCTCAAACACTATTTGATCGACAGAAAATGTATTCTCCTCAAAGGGCAACCATTGACCTGACAAAAAATGTTGTTTAATACTTTTAAGATAATACGACAGATTAAGTTGAAAAATATATTGCTGGAAAACGCAACGAATTCCCACTATCTGCGAATTATTATTCCGTTTAATTTCAGTTTCAATGACTAATATTTGTTTAATAAAAAGAATGGCGAGGTGCGGATTAATCCTTCCATAGCCAAAATAATGACTATGTCCATTATTATATTTTCCGGTATCAGCACTAATTTTATCGGAAGTCCTATTTAAGATAGGACGAATGTGTCTGTTTATAATCCCTGGAAAAAGGCTTAGAATGAGTGCCAGGCTACCTGCCACACCGGGGCAAGAAGCGGAAGTTCCCCCAAAGGTACCCACATAATCTCCCTCTGGATTATACCCCAACGCATGGGATCGATCCGTTGTCCAAATGCCATCAGATACGCCTGAGGGAGTTGAAGAAGCGGAACTACTTGGAAAGCAACAAGCTATATTTTGGCCAAAATCGCTGTATGGCGATCTTTTTTCTTTAAAATCGCAAGCGGCAACGGCCAAAATAGTGGGTAAAGATGCATATCCATCATATTGAATTTCTTCATTTCCATTTCCTGCAGCCCAAACCATCAGACAGCCAGAGCCATTCCTCCCCTTTTTCAACGCATAATCAATGGCTAACCGGGAACTATCAGGTAAAGGAAAGGGAATTCTATGAGCGGGATCATCAGGGTCATACCAAATGCCATCTGGAGGACCCCAGGAACAGCTAATGATATCGGCACCATGGTCAGCAGCCCAGGCAAAAGCTTTGGCTTCAGAGAACGAACCTAATCCTCCACTTCTGATAGGAATTAATCGAGCCATAGGAGCCACACCACTGGCAAGACCAGAACCCTGTGCCAAAGCCACGCCGGCACAACAGGTACCATGATTTTCGTCCATCGTCTGAGGTAGCGCTGAATCACTATCTAAAATAGTATCTCTGGGATAAACCACTTTGCCAGGTAGATTAAACTCAGGATGATGCGTGTCAACACCATCATCAATAATAGCTATCGTCACATTCTCCCCTTTCGAATATTGCCAGGCTTTCCTCATTTCTACCCCTCGCGGTCTATTAGAACCATCGATTGAAACTTCCTTTAGAAACCATTGGTTCTCGTGAATCTGATGTGTTTTTTTAGGGAACACCATTTCCGGGTAACAGATAAGTACCTGTGCATTTTCCCCCAATACTCTGGCAATATCAAAAATAGTAACGCCGGTGAATCCCTCCGATTTTACAAAATAGGCATTGCTGGTAAAGGAAAATTTTTCCTTTATAATAAGTTTGTATGAACTTAAAAGAGCTAAAATGGCCTTTGTTGATATATTTACTCTGAACTTAACGAATAAATTTTCAGTATAAATGAGGGTTGAGCCTGATAATTCCTCTTTCCAGACTCTTCCCGCAAATTTTATATTTGGATCTTCCTTAAAAGCTAATCTACAAGCATCGAGTTGGTCTGGTTCATTTACCTTAAAAACATTCACTTTCACCTCTGGAAAAGAAAAAGTCAGGCTTAAATTTTCAAAAAAAATCAAGGCTTTAGCCGATAAGACCTGCCTGAGTGCATCGAGTGGAGATACTGAACGCAACACAAGCAGGTCTTTAGCTTGAACAATATTAAAGGTTTTCCCGTTTTTCCTGCCACCATATCGAAAAGTCGATATAAGCGCCTTAACAGGCAAAACCTACTATATTCGTCATTTTATTGAATTAAAATTAAAGGTGGTAAACCCTTGTCTTGAAATTTTTTGCTGTATTCCGGTAAATCCTCACTAATCATTTTATCGATAACAGATTTATCCAGCTTCCAACGAACATTTAAATCAGTAAGTCTTTGTTTTGCCCCGTTGGTAAGTTTCGCCTCATTAGTATCAATTCTACTTTTCAAGTCTAACAACTCACCATTCATTTTACTTGGCCAGTTAATAACATCCTGATAATTTTTCTGTCTGGTTTCAATAACCTGGGATTCCCAATCTTCCAGTTTTTTCAACAACGACTTTCCATTTTCCAACAGATCCTTTGCTGCTGGATTATCCTGAAGTATTTCATCCTGGAGTAAAATTTGCTTTTTCACCAAACGCATTTTATTCACCATTTGATGTACCTCTTTCACATCAGCATCGATTTTTTCCAAAATGAGTTGTTGAGCCATCCATTCTTCCTTAGTAGTAGTTGAAGCAGGATTCACCTTTATTTTAAAAGTAACCTCAGAACTTTGACCATTAGCGGTAAGCTTAGCTTTATACATACCCGGACCCACCTTATATCCTCTTAAGTCACCTTGTACAAAAACATTTTGAATGCCGGGTAAAGTTTCCGTTCTCATGTCCCAGGCGAAACGGTTCACCCCCTCTTGAGCGGGAAGAATAACGGGCGGAGGAGGTCCACCCGGATAAGCGTCCGATTTCTTTGGTTTGATAGAAGAAAGGGTTCTCAACCATTTCCCCTCCGCGGTAAATATTTCTAAGGTCAAGCCTGAAGAATCTACTTTATCCCCAATAAAGTAGTCTAAAACAATCCCTTCTGCGGGATTTTCACCAATATTGCCTCTACCACCTCCGTAGCCTGAAGAACCATAACGGTAAGAATCTTTTGGCGTGTACAGTTTTAATTTATCTTGAGGAAAACCTTTTGACTGTTGAATGGCACTAAGATCATCTAAAATCCAGAAAGCCCTACCTGCTG
>JAFMBH010000084.1 GCA_017858735.1 Bacteroidota bacterium | reverse complement strand
AGTTCTTGTGTCCCAAGGGTAACATACGTGTTTCCACCAGAAAAATCAGCCTCCAGTTTGATAAAATGAAGCGCATTTCCCCAGTCAATACTGGAAAATACACCACTTACTACCGTTCCCGTTCCAATTTGTAAACTTACCAGACCTATCGCATCCGTCGTTTTCAAATGTGTTTCGCTATAAACGGGGGTTCCCGTTATGGTTCCAGATAAAATAGTAATCTTAAAGTTGACGGACTTATTGGAAACAATCACCCCACTGGTGTTTCTAACTATCGATTGAAAGTTGATCTTCTGTGGAGATTGAGCCTTTAGAACAACCGAGCTAAAAATGAATAAAGTAACCAACAACAACATTGATTTATTAATCCATTTTTGTTTTGATAACTCCAGTAGATTGCCCTGGTCCCAATTTAATGGCATGGCCTTTACGAAGTTAGCCTCAGTAAAAAGCATCTTAAGGAGCTTAGTTAATCGTAGATTTCTTAGTAACATTTTATGCTTTTTTAACTATGTGATGCAACAAATCTAAACACATAAAAATGAAAAATCTACTATTCACCTACCAAATTCCTTTGAATTCTGAGAATTCAAAGGAATTTGTTTCAAAATGAACCCAAAATGAATGAAAAATGAAAATGTTACCCTTTATTTGAATATGCAGATCCTGTCTGAACTTTGATTTTTATGATTTTTATGATTAATGGGATAGATTGTTAAAGTGAACACTAAAAAAAATTGATGCATTCTTGCATCTGTGAATAGGCGTGTAAAAAGTAACCATCCATAATTACCCCTATCTTAAAAACGAAAAAGTCATCCGTGAAATCCAATAATCCTTAAATCCGTGATTCAAAAATTATTTACAGGACATACTAACCCAAAAAAGCAAGAACCTCCTCAATCTTCGCAGGAAATTATGCGCGCAGCAGCCAGTTATTTGAATCAGAATTTTCAGGATTAATGATAACGTCTCCGGTTTGATTCGGAAGATTATTATTAAATGGTGCTTTCCTTTCCAAGCCTCTCGCCGATGCGTTACGCATCGGCGAAAAGAAGGGTAAAAAAAACCTAATCTACGAATAACCCTTACACCCAAACCGAAGACGTCCTCTGTAATCCTCAAAATCCTGTAAATCCTGATTCAAAACCGGGCGTTAGGGGTGAATTTCAAATATAAAACCTTATATCAAGAAGATACGAAGCATCAGAGAAGATACGAAGCATCGCGTCTCTACGGTTAATTTTTTATACCGTTCATTACATTTATTAATGTTCTGATGGTATGATAATTGCCTTTCCAGATATTTGATTTACGACCAAATTTTGCCTGAGGATCTTTATCAAGGGAACTGGCGTACCAGTCACCATTTTCCCAGTCAATTAAATATTTTTTTATAAAATCCCATTGTTCGACAAATAAATGTTTATAATTCATGGAATCATTAGGATATAATTGCTGAAAATACCAAAGGGTGTTTAAGGTTTCCGATTGCGCCCACCAATTTTTTGTGTCCTTTATGATAAGTGGTGAATCATTTAATTTATAATAATATCCGGCATCATAAACGCCAGCCGATGTTTTATCCCAACCCCATATTAAACCATGATCCACCATTTTTTTTCCTATTTCCATCGTTTTTTGATGTTCCTTTTTCAACGTAACATCATTTGGCTCTATATCCATTAATTTCTGGGACGCATCCATAAGTAGATAAGCCGTTTCAATATCATGACCAAAAGAGACATGATCCAAATGCCATCTTTTTTGCTGAACCTCAGGCAGGGAATCTCTTAACGAAACTGGTGTAAAATCATTAGCAAAGAATAACTGTAAAAATCCTTTTTCATGTAACATTTTATCCCTTATCAGATATAACATTTCAGACAAACGATTTTTCACAATGGGGTCTGGCCAAACTTTATATAATTGCGTAAAGGCCTCCATCAAGTGTATTGAACTATTCTGGTCTTTAGGAGGAACTCCTCCCCACCCTTCTTTAATGGGCAGTCCTTCTTGTGTTAGAAACTGATAATAACCTCCATTTATGGGATCATGACTATGGTCTTCTAACCATTGGAATACTTTTTTAGCAAAATTCAAGACTTCCTCTTCCCGGGTTGCCTCATACAACGTAGCCAGTGCATATAAGCCAAAAGCGTTACCGTAGGCATTTTTTAAAATAATATCAGCCTCTTTTTCCTTAACAGGAGTACCATTTCTTTCTACCAGATTATAAAATCCACCATGAACACGATCCCATAAAACATCCGTTAAAAACAAATAACCATGATAAGCATACGAATCATAAGTATCTTCCTTTGTGAACATTTTTAATTGGGCAAGGGACCAAACATGCCTTGCCTGAGTAACAATCATTTTTTGTTGAGACCCTTCTGGTTTCCAGTCATGAGTAAAATCACTAAAGTACCCTCCATTTTCAATATCCAATACTTTAGGATACCAAACGGGTAACATATTTTCGAATAATAACTTTTCCATGTCTTTATGAACTGAAAGCCATAAAGTATCCTTTTTAATCTGCGCATTTAAAGTAAACGAAGTAATGAAAATAAGGCAACAGCAAATTAATTTTGGACGCATAACTTTAAACTTTTTTCAATTTCCTAAAACCCAACTGTCATATTCAAAGAAGGTATAACCGGTAACTGGTTCACCCTTTGGTTAGTAATTCTATCCAGATAAAATACATTTTGCCTGTTATAAACATTGGTTAAGGCAAATGTCGATTCAATATAGGCAAATTTATTTATTTTATGTGTGTATTGTACACTGACATCCAAACGATGATAATAGGATAATCTACCCCCATTTATTTCATCAGAAAGAAGGGTTCCTAAAGGATAATTTCCACCTAATATATCCGTTTGCAAAAGGTCTGTCAAATTATTATTTTCAAAGAATCCCTGTGTTTGAGTAAATGGAAATCCGGAACCAACATACCAGTGTGCTCCCCATTTCCACTGTTTAGATTTACCAGCAAGGTAGGAAAATAAAAAATTTAAGCTATGCCTCCTGTCAAAAATAGTAGGAAATCGAACATTATTACTGGTTTCAAAAACCGAGGCCAATGAATAAGCCACGCTGATATCAAATGAGGTAGGTTTGTATGCTAAGGTGACATCCACGCCTGTAGCAAGACCTTCTTCAACCAAAAAATCAGGATCAGTAGCCTTTCTTTTATTCCGATTAAGAGATATAAGTTGATTAAAAAACTTTTGATACCCCTCTACAGAAACAGAAAAAAGGTTAAACGGCTCCCATTCCATTCCTGCGACCCAATGCATTGCCTTTTGTAAACGCGATTTCACGGGAATATTTGAACCGCTTTTAAAAAGGCTTGTTTCAGGACCTACCAGAAATCCTGAAAATAATTGCACAACATCCTGGTTATTTGCTAAACTTATTAGATTCTGTGAGTAAAATCCCCCACCCATTTTAAGTCTGAAATTGTCTGACCACAAATATTTTAATCCAAGTCTGGGTTCTGGGGAAAACTGCCCTTGCGAGGCATAATAGTGTAATCGAAACCCTGGCTGAAGAATAAATTTATTGACTTGGTATTTAAATCTGACGAATGCAGCCATTTCAGTAGTGAAATCATTTTGACTTATTGTCAAATTAAAGGGATTAACGAATTGAAATCCCGTATTTAAACTTATCAATTCTAAGCCATATTCCAGCGCAGAATGCTTGCCCACCTGCATGAAATCGAGTCTTGCTGTATATGATTCCAGGGAACTACTTCTTGGGCCTGTATTTTTCTCCGCTAAAGAAAGATTGTACCTACTAAAACCAATATTTCCCTCAATCCTAACAGGTGATTGTAGCGGTGAGAGTAAAAAATGCATGCCTCCACCAAAAGTTTCCCATTTTTGACTGGCTATATTGGCCAGTTTAAACTTATCTGTAAATGAAAATCCAAAAATATTCACCTTACTACCATTTTCACCTAAAAACGATATTTTTCCGTAAAGATCTTGGTATTGATAGGGCAAACCTAGATTTTGTAAAGAAGAAAGCGAGGTATCTTTTTTAGCAAAAGCGTAAAAATTGGAATCGACAGCGTAACGATAAAGGTGTGGCGAGGTTTTATCCAACCAGCCATATTTCCCTGTCAATAAAAAGGAAACGCCAGTCCCATTTTCCTTTTTTAGTGGTTTTATGGGTCCTTCCAAAAGTAATTTCCCTTGAAATGGACTTATAGAAGCCAATCCTGAAATCCTATTTTTATTACCTTCCCTGGTTTTAATATCCATAACGGCGGAAATTCTACCCCCATGTTCCGCATTAAAACCTGCACTTAGCACATCGACAGAACGAATAATTTCGGTCTCGAAAACAGAAAAAAGACCAATGGAATGAAATGGATTATAGATTAATTGTCCGTCTAAAAGCACTCTGTTTTGCACTGGTGAACCTCCACGTATAAAAATCTGCCCACCCTGATCACCGGAAATAACAACCCCGGGCAGAGCGGTTAAATATTGAGCAATATCCGCTTCTCCTCCAATGGATGGCAAGGATTTTATATTTTCTTTGCTTAATTGAATCTGACCAATCTGAATTTCAGTTCTTGCCCTTTCCTTAGAGGCAGAAATATCAACCGTTTGCAATTCAATGGTTGATCTGGTTAAATAAATCAATTGATATTTAATCTTATTGGAAATAATATCAATTTCCAATAAAGTATCTAAATATCCAAGGTAGGAAACCTGAACCCTTTGGATACCTGAAGGAACGGCAGACAATTGAAAAAAGCCATCTTCATCAGAAATAACTCCTTCCTTTGAATTTATTATTTGAACCGAAGCATAAGCAATGGGTTCACCAGATTCAGCATCATAAATATGACCTCTAAGCGTACCTGTTTGGCTGAAAGAAATGAAAGCGCAGAAAAGAGAAATTAAAAAAGGGATAACTATTTTCATGAGAATTGATCCTGAATTTTTGAAATTAATCTGTCCAAACGCCCAGACCTTGTCTTAAAATAATTATTTCATCTGCAGAGCAGTCCACTAAAGTGGAAGGAATATTACCCCCTACTCCACCATCAATAATCATATCTACTTTATATTGAAAATCATTTTTAATATCTTCGGGATCAACATAATATTCTTGAATTTCATCAGTTTCGGAATGCAGGGACGTAGTCAAAAGGGGACTTTCCAAACGATCCAGCATAGCTAAAACGATGGGATTATCTGGAAATCGAATACCGATGGTTTTCCTTTTCTTGTCGAATAATTTTGTAATAGCAGGACTCGCCGGAAGAATAAAGGTAAATGGCCCCGGTGTATGTTGCTTTATGGCCCTATAAATGACCGTTGAAATGGGAGCAAGAAAGGCAGACGCTTGACTCATGTCCTTACAAACCAATGAAAAAAGAGCATCTCTTGCATCAATTTTACGAATATTCCCTAACTTTTCAATGGCTTTAGGATTTCTCATATCACAGCCAATAGCATACACCGAATCGGTTGGATAGATGATAACCCCGTTTTTTTCGAGGCATTTCACCACTTGCTCTAATTTTCTGGGTTCTGGGTTCTGCGGATGAATATTTAAGTACATACATAAAATTTAACTCAAAGGTAGTTAAATAAAGAAACTCACCTTATAATAGCAACTTTTCCGTACCAATAAAATAGATGGTTATACCATCTTAGTTGGTATATACCCTGTGGGTGTTCAGAAAAATCGAGTGATATATTCTTTCCAACAGGCCAGCCGTCGGGAAAATTTTGTTGCTGAATGCGTTGCCCTTTAGCATTATAAATTTCAAGAAAGGTTTGCCCCAAAAATTCGATATTTGATTGTATTTGAACGAATTGGTTACTCGGATTAGGAAAAACTTTTACTTTATTTTCATCTATCAAAGTAAGTAGAGAGGTACTGGTTCCTGTTATTTTTGAAATCATAGAAATTCCCCCATTTGTAAATTTGTCCGTAGAAATAACTAAACCTTGCGTGCCAATGGTAGCGAAATCAGTTCGAACTATTATTTCCTTTTTTAAATTTACCGACCAGATTTTAACAACAAATGTTTCACCAACACTCAGTCCTTCTTTTATGTTTGGGGTAGCAAGGTCGTCACCAAACACCTTGAAATTAGTAAATGACCCCGTCCAGGCACCATACCCCGCCATCATTTCTTTATCTTGTTGTTTATAAAAAACGCCGATGAAATCACCTATTGACAAAGGTTGGCCATCTATAGAAGATAATAAGTTATCTGGTAAAATGATGGTATGAACTAAACTGGTCGGTTTTACCTGCCAGTTAGAAGGTAGTTGCAACTTTCTACCTTTTTGACGCACAAGTACTGTTTTTACCGAATCGGTCTGGGCACTTTTAATTTGTAAACGACCAATGCGTTCCTGCATCACCGGATTTTCAGCAACGGAAAGTAACACGCTATAATTCCCTGACCCTGAAAATGTATTAATACTAAACCAATCCACATCTTTAGTCAGTGACCACGCGGTATTACTCTCAATTTTAACAGACGATTGCGTAGCAGAAGAATCGAGCACAATGGAATCAAGGAGGACCTTAAACAAGGGAGCAGCACCCGTTTGTACAACATCGATAGAAATGGACGCATCGCTTTTCCCTGTAAAGGTAATTTTTCCCTTTCTGGTTATGGCTGACATATTGGGATCACATAGAACGGTAATACTTTTATTCAAATCACCAAAAGATGGATTAACAGAAATGAAGCTACTCGATTCTGATAAAGCCCAGGAAGTATTTGAAAAAATATTAAACGTTTTCTCCCCACCAGTTGAAGTAAAACTAAGTGCATTAGGTGAAGCATTAAAGATTTCATCTGCCCCACTTTGCGATATGGTTATTGTCCTGGCAGTCAAACCGAAGCCAGCTACAAGAACTGAAAAAGACCGAAGAGAAGTAGCCAGATTGCTATCACATACCACTTTAACTGTCCCATTATTCAATCCACTTTGTGGAAAAAAAGAAAGGTGCGGAAAAGTATCTGTGATGCTCCAGCTTGTATTTGAGGTAATATTAAAGGTCTTCTCACCCCCATTTGCAGCAAAAAGCAAATTTAACGGACTTACTGTCAACGTCGCCGTCGCTCCAGTTTGAGAAACAGGGATGGAAATAGGAGAAACCCCTGAACCAGTTATGAGTAAGGTCGTATTTCGAACCAATGCAGAAGGATTGGCTGTGCAGGAAATGGTGACCGTGGCATTATTTGATCCAGTAGTAACATTGGATGATAAATAGGAGACAGAATCTGTAATAGTCCAGGGAATATTCGACGTTATGGTAATGGTTTTCGTTCCCGCTACCGATGTAAATGACAGATTGGTCGGATTGACAGATAATCTGGGTTGTTCACCTATTTGATTCACAGCCAACGTTATAGTCTGGACTCCAACCCCTGTTATTGTTATTAAACCCGACCTGACGAGCGTTGTGGTATTTGGCGTGCAGGTAACCCAGACTGTATCTGTGAAACTTCCTGTCGTTTTGTTTAAGGTAATATGCGTAAGCGCTTCCGTTACCGTCCAATTGGTATTGGAGTTGACCAAAAAGAATTGTTTACCACCAGCTGCATTAAAATCCAGGGACGTGGGGGAAATATTCATAAATCCTGGCACCCCTGTTTGAGAAATATTTATGGTTTTGGAAACGGCTCCAACACCTGAGATAGTTACTATGCCGGTCCTGGTTACCGCCGAGGAGTTAGCATCGCAGACAACATTTATACCCCCGTTATTTATTCCTGAAAGGGAGTCTATTCTTATGAAAGGTATGTTTTCCTGGACTGTCCAGCTTGTGTTGGCTGTTATAGTTCCTTTTTGGGTACCACCAGCCGAATTAAAGGTCATGGAGGCTGGCGTTACATTCAATAAAGTAGTAGCGCCCACCTGTGAAATACTAATTACTTGCGTGTCTAAACCTGGAGAGGCTATTTTAATTACGCCAGATCTGGACATGGTAGCACTATTCGATTGGCAGGTTACTATAATGTTCGCGTTATTGGTACCCATTTTTCGGCTTACCGATATGTAAGATAAAGATTCGATGACAGACCAACTGGTATTGGAAGAAATGGAAAGTGTTTTATTACCCCCTGATTGATCAAAAGCTAATTCTTTGGGAGAAACGGATAGCGTAGGAGCCGCTGCATTTTGAGAAATTCTTATTGTTTTGGGTGAAACTCCTGTGCCAGATAGCGTCATTGTACCCGTTCTTTTTACTGCAGATGTATTTGGTTGACAAATAACATCTATTATCCTATTGTTTGACCCTGATTTAGCAGACAACGACACAAAAGTAAGAGACTCAGATAAAGTCCAGGTCATATTTGATTCAATGGAAATCTGTTGAGTTCCTCCAGTATCTTGAAAAACAAGCGAATCAGGAGTTACATTTAAAATGGGCGCCAAACCAGCTTGGGTAAACGTTATCGATTTACTTGCGGCACCAACACCAGAAATAGTAATGCTACCCGTTCTTGCAACGGTGCTTGTATTTGGGTCACATTTAATAGTAATTGTCCCATTATTTGTGCCTGATGTTGGGCTTACGGAAAGATAAGCCAAAGATTCTGAAACTGTCCAGGTAGTATTTGAGGTAATATCGACATTTTGCGACCCACCAGAGGATGGAAAGCTAATGGAGGCGTTCGAAACTGTTAAAGTAGCCAAATCTTCTGCAATGGTCACAGGAAGAGCAGCCTGAACATGTGAATCACCTCCTGATCCACCACTGCCATTTACTGCCACACCCGCACTATAAAACCTAACACTGCCCGTTCCTACCGAGGGTGCAGTCCATGGAATAACAAATGAATTGGAAGACCTGGTGGAAGATTGTTCTACATAAACCCTGTTGCCAAGATTTATTTTATTAAAACCAGCTGGAGCATTTCCGAAAATTCCTCCTTGTATATTATTATTTCCTGAGAGAGAAACCAATTGAAAACCATATCCACGGGGATTATTTCCCGCTGCTATAGAAACTTTAACCTGATATAATTTACCTGGCGAATATTTATTAACTACCGTATTATTATCTAATAATTCAACAGAAATGACAGGAGAATAATTGCCCCCACCGTGGCAAGAACCACAACTTCCCACACCAAGAGGAGAACTCGTCCTATCCACATTTTGAACGGCTGCTGCTCCACCCGAATTAGATAACAGCGCCCAAGCCATTCCAATAGGAATAAGGAAGTATAAAATTTTATTCATTATTGTTGGGTATATTGGCTAAAAGAAAAAGGTTTACAGACCTTTAACATTCATATCTAACGTGTAAAGTCCATCCATTGCGGTTATAAACAGGGTAGATTTATCAGCACCTCCAAAACAAACATTCGCAGTCCATCTGGCGCTTAAAGGTATATGAGCGATTTTGCCCCCTTTTTTATTGAAAACAGTCACGCCATCGCCTGTCAAATAAACATTACCTTTTTGGTCCAGGGTCATTCCATCAGACCCCATTTCCGCAAATAATTTTTTATCAATCAATTGATTGTTTTTGTTGATGCGGTAGGAATAGGTTTTTTTTCCTCCAATGTCAGCTACATAAAGCAACTTCCCATTGGCTGAACCCACTATGCCATTGGGTTTTACGAGGGTAGTTTCAACTCTTTCAACCTTTTTTCCATCTTGGGACATGAAATAAACATGTTCCCCATCTTGTTGTTTATCTGGATTCCTTGTCCAATAATTTCTTTTATAGAGGGGATCGGTAAAGAAAATACCACCATTTGGATGAATCCATAAATCATTTGGACCGTTCAATTTTTTTCCATCGTACGAATCAAGCTGAACCTTATGTTTGCCATCGGGAGAGAAAGACCATATCTGGTTATCCATATCGGCACAAGCAAGTAAATTTCCGTTGCTATCAAAATAGAGACCATTGGCTCTACCTGAATTATCGGAAAAAATATTTAATTGACCTGAGTTGGCAGACCATTTCACAATAGTATTATTTGGTTGGTCTGTGAAAAAGACATTCCCCATTTTATCTACGGCCGGGCCCTCAGTAAAAATGAAGCCACTCCCAATTTTTATAAGTTTCGCTCCATTTTTCACGATAGAAGCATCATCCATTATTTGTCCAAAGGAAAAATGGACAAAAAGTATATTGATTAAAAATAGAAAACGAGCAAAATGATTCATGTTCAAAATTTTTAATCAATATAACAATAAATTATGGCTTAAAAAACATCTGACAATGGATCTTTGAAAGATATACCATTTTCCAAAGGATCCCTTGAAAGCATATTAAACTCTACGAGCGCATGAATAATCAGTTCCATCAAAATAAGAGTGTTTTCTTTTTCACTCCCTGCATATTTTTCTGCCAGTTTTTTCAGACCTGCCACTTTTTCCAATCGTTTTAAATATTCATTTTCTGATAAATCTAAAGGCAACTCAAGAACATTAGCATCTGAAAAATAGGCTTTTAACGTTCCATAAGGGTCTCTTTCATTCCCTTTAGAGAGTGCATCGGGATTAGGGAAAAGTTTCAGGAAATAATTTTTTATAGCCTTTCCAAAAAGCGCCATAGCCACAGCTTGAGGACCTTCCTGTTCCCCTTCATAAACGAGTTCAATTTTCCCTGTAATAGCGGGAATAATTCCCCAGAAATCACTTATTCTTGCAATGCCGCTTGATTCTTTATTTAACAATAATCTTCTTTCGACGGTACTTACCAGATTTTCATAAGCACTGATAGATAAACGCGCTGAAACACCACTTTTTGCATCGACAAATTCACTTTCGCGCGCTTGAAAAGCAATATCCTCCAATAAATAAGATAAAATATCGGGTATTTTGACGACATTTTCCATTTCCGGAGCAATTTTAGCTTCCGCTAAAGTTATCTGCCTGGCTATGTCAATCGTTTTAGGATAGTGGGTTAAAATCTGGCTTTGAATCCTATCTTTTAGCGGGGTAATAATACTTCCCCTATTGGTGTAATCTTCTGGATTGGCGGTAAAAACGAAGGAAATGTCTAATGGGAGTCTCAGTTTAAAACCTCTGATTTGTATATCTCCCTCCTGTAAAATATTGAATAAAGCTACCTGAATTCTTGGCTGTAAATCGGGTAATTCGTTGATAACAAATATACAGCGATGAGAGCGAGGAATGAGGCCAAAATGGATGACCCTTTCATCGGCATAAGGCAATTTTAGAGTGGCAGCTTTTATCGGATCGACATCCCCTATTAAATCGGCAATACTAACGTCGGGGGTAGCCAATTTTTCGACGTATCTGTCGCTTCTGTGAAGCCAGGTTACGGGCGTTTCATCTCCCATTTCAGCCACTAAATCTCTGGCAAATCTGGAAAGCGGTTGCATGGGATCGTCATTTAACTCACTTCCTGCAACGATGGGAATATACTCATCTAACAAATTGACTAACAAACGTGCCATTCTGGTTTTGGCTTGTCCTCTTAATCCGAGGAACAAAACATGGTGTCTGGAAAGAATTGCTCTCTCCAAATCAGGAATGACCGTATTTTCAAAACCAAGGATTCCAGCAAGGATAGGTTCACCCTTTTGCAACCTTGATCTAAGATTTCTGCGTAATTCATCTTTTATAGAAATAGGTTGATAACCTGTCGATTTTAGTTGCCCTAATGTGGAAGCCCTCATGTTTTACATTTTTTTTAGAAAACATTGAAAAATGAAATTAGTTTATGAATTTCCTTATGTTTAATTTTTAAATAACATGAGTAAAGCATTTTTATATAGAAAATTACCGATATTGTTTTTATTATTTATTCCAAATTACAAGCGATGAAATATTGTCTGCTTTTTTGTTTCATAATACCTTTTGGTTCTATTTTCAGGGCAAATGGGCAAATCGTAGGTCCTGAAAATGGCACCCTAATCATAGTGGGAGGTGGAAAATTATCCGAAACGATTCTATTGGCTTTCATTGAAGCATCAGGGGGCAAGGAAGCACCCATTTTAGTCATACCAACCGCTTTAGGACAACCAAGTTACACAGAAAATGAAGGTGATTTCTTAAGAAAATTAGGTGCCAAAAATGTAAAGGTCTGGCATACTTACGATAAGTTGGTGGCCAATACAGATAGTTTTGTAAATCCAATTAAGAATGCTAAAGGAATTTGGTTTACCGGAGGCAGACAATGGAGATTGGTTGATTCTTATACCGGTACTGCCTCGGAAAAAGCATTTTGGGAGGTTTTGGAAAATAATGGTGTCATTGCAGGTACTTCTGCTGGAGCATCCATACAAGGCGATTACCTGATTAGAGGAGATACGAAAAATAATACTATCCTTATGGGAGATCATGAAAAGGGTTTTGCCTTTTTAAAAAATGTCATCATTGACCAACACGTTTTAGCAAGAAACAGGTCTTTTGATTTGCCCAAAGTTTTAGAAAAATTCCCCTCCTATTTGGGTATTGGTTTGGACGAAAACACAGCTATTGTGGTTAAAAAGGATACATTCAGGGTCATTGGCGATAGTTATGTTCTTATGTATGATAAAAGTACCGAAAACCCTTTTTATCTCCTAAAGAAAGGAGAGCAGTACGATTTACAAAAAAGACAGATTTTAACTCTGAAAAATTAAAAAAATGATGTTTTCAACACATATTCGTCCACTTTTATGGTCCATTGTTCTCACTTTTTTATTTTTTGAGACCAATGGTCAGGAATTTCGAATACATAGCCACAATGATTATTTGCGACATCTTCCTTTTTGGGAAGCTGCTTCAGCCAAAGCCATGTCCATTGAAGTAGATGTCATCCTGCTGAGAGACACATTGTTTGTAGCGCATGAAAAGGAATCTATTACATCGAAAAGGACCTTTGAAAATATGTATCTGGAACCTTTAAGGCTAAGTTCTACCATGTCCTTTTCTTTACGCCCGTCATTACAACTATTGGTAGATTGTAAAACGGAGGCCAACGCTACCCTGGCGTTAATTATTAAAAAATGTGAAACTTACAAGAAATTCCTTTACCAGCCTGAAACAGGAAAAGGGGTGAAAATCATAGTTTCCGGGAACAGGCCTCCTGCCTCAGATTATAATAATAGCCCACCATATTTATTTTTTGATCACCAATCCATTGATGATTTGGACAAAATATCTTTTGAGAAAATTGGTATGGTCTCCCTTCCATTTTACAAGTTTGTCAGATGGAATGGGAAAGATACCATACCAACTGCGGAAAAAGAAAAAGTGTTGAAAATAACACAATCTGTTCATAAATATAAGGTCCCTTTCCGTTTTTGGGCAACTCCTGACACTCCAGAGGCGTGGAAAATGCTACCTGAACTTGGCATTGATTTCATCAACACCGACCAGCCAATCCGTGTTTCAGAATATTTAAAAACTAATTCAAAATAACCTACTTCTCAGCAAAAATGAGGTAATTACCTCCTTGTTTAGTATTCAACGTCATATTAAACGACGTTTTACCTTGCCAGATCGAGGTTGCTGATGGCTTATGAATGATCGGTAAACCAGGATAAACCCATTGAAATAAAGGATTTGAATCCACACCTACCGTGTTTTCAGCCTCGTCAGCACATATAACTTGCTCATTGGTTCTGATTTTTATTAATCCGCCCAATGTGCTATGAATTTTTGCCATTTTTAGTTTACCATTTTCCCATTCCATATCCACCGTTACACCACCTCTGGCTTTCAGACCCGTTACTTTACCAGTATGCCATTCAGTGGGCAAGGCAGGCAGAAGATGTATTTCACCTTCATGACTTTGAACCAACATTTCAGCTATTCCGGCAGTAGCCCCAAAATTCCCATCGATTTGAAAAGGAGGATGAGCATCAAATAGATTGGGGTAAGTACCTCCCCCGCTCATATTGGCACCGTCCACTCTTACTAGTTTAAACAAATTCGATAAAATATTTAACGCCTTATCTCCGTCTTTCAAACGAGCCCATATATTCACTTTCCAGCCCATAGACCAACCTGTGGCCTCATCTCCTCTCCTATTCAACACTTTTTTTACCGCTGACATCAACTCAGGTGTATGTTTCTCATTTATCTGATCCCCTGGATACA